>CAZRLQ010000367.1:0-2411 GCA_964600725.1 uncultured Desulfobacterales bacterium | reverse complement strand
CGGCGCTTGCAGGATTTAGGTTTTATGTTTATCGGATTAAAATATGTTACGTTCAGACTGCAGGTACTTAAGCGAGTTATGGCAGGTTTTTGGTGTACTCATTGATAACCCGGGACTGTCCAGGGGAATTTGTATCTCTTTCCGTTTTCTCCCCATCCCCGTTTCTCCGTTTCTATTAGGCACTTTGGCTTCACAATATTGATAAATTAAATTATACTTCTAAAAATTAGCGAAAGGTGTATCCTTAATTGCCGGTATCATAAATTTTTTTCTTGATATCCTTAAGCTCTTTTTTCAACTGATGCAGTTCCTGGCTGATCTGATCTACTTCTTTTTTACTTGACAGACTTGACTGCTTCAAAAAAGACTCTGCAAATTCATCTATCCGGACTTTCAGTTTCAGCCCGGAACTGACCAGTTTCCCCTGAATCTTAGCATACTTCTCTGTCTTGAAATTATTATAAAATGTCTCTTCATTGACCGTAACCCAGAAATCGAAAAAATCTTTGAAAGAAGTTATCTTTTTCAACACTTCAGGGGCGGACACTTTTTTGAACATGACTTCCATAGCCAATGAAGTAATTCTTCCTATTTCAATGTTGTATTCGTTGACCTGATTAAGATAGTCAGCAAAGGCTTTGGCAACCTGATTAAACTTTTCCTGGTGTTCCCGTGAATAACCGAGAGCCGGAATATCCAACAAAAACCCAAAAGGCTTGCCTGCGGCCTCTCCAAATGCCCTGGTCATTTCAGCAAATGCCTCTGGATCCCCTTTGAAAAGCTTGGCCATGGAAGCATACAGATTGTATATGGGAAGTTTATCCGCCTGAAAGAACTTTGCCGGGGCAGCAAAAGTTGTTTCGGCAATATTTTGCAAATCATGCATCATTTTCTGAAGGTTATCTGTGGTTAAACCAAAAATAACATTTACAACCTTTTTATATTCGTCAATATAATCCTTAAATAAACTACCTAATTTTTCGGGATCGCCGGTATCTTTCAATTTGGGCATTACTTTGCCCCAAAATTTTTGCAGAACAAGGTAGATATCGGCTGAATTGAATATACGGCTGAATGTATCTCCCAAAATACCCTGGGAAAAGGAGAGAGGCGAAAGAAACGCTAACTGTTTGTTAAAGACATCTCGCCATTGATTGTACATTTTCATATACAAACCAGAAGGATCCTGCCATACATTCTCCTTCTTGTCCGGATCTTTGGATGCCGCGGTTTTCTGCATCTTATCCATCATCTCAAGCCACTTTTTCCCTAAGTCTTTCTGCAGATTAAACATCTGTGAAAATAAGTCCGCTGTATCTTTTGTAAATGTTTCATTCATACTATTCTATTCTCCCTATGGTAGTTTTTATATGAAAACAATGAATTTTGAGGCTCTTGCAGAAATAAGCTGACAGCCTTAAATCATTAGTAAATATCGAAAGAACTGAATCCATCTAATTTAATATGTTACGTCTTTTCTGCAAGAGCCTCTTTTGAATAATGAATGATGAATAGAGGAATTCTATTTCTTGGATAAGACGACCAGAAGTGGAGACCTTTGCAAAGTACCCCTTTCGTTCGGCTCCAGCATCAAACTCAAATAACAATCCAAAGAAATACTCAATAAAATCAAGCTGTTAAAAACAATTTCCTTAAACTCGAACGAAATTGATCATTTTTCAAAACTCTCAAAGTGGTTGGGTTAACAATCATCTGCCATCAGATGTTTTATGGTGCAATGCACCATCATGGCAAAAGTTAATGGCCAGCATTTTTTTGATTTATTTTACGCACGGCACTATTTTTTTAATTATATCTGTACTGTTGTGATAGCATTTAATATATGATATGAATAATAAATTTAGGTTTACATTTCGCTAATCTTTTTGCGCCCATTGAATTGAATACATACTATATATTGAAGTTTGGCTGCAAGTGAAAGATATTTTATACTCGATAATCAAGTTCTTTTATAAGCTGCTGAATTTATTAGAATACAAAAAAGCTCTTTCAAACACATCAGACTAATAGAATCAACAGGTTATATAAAGATGATTTTTGAATAGCTCAAAAAACTTGAACATCGAGTTATAGGGTTTTGTTGTTTTAGATGCAAAATCCTGTAAAATTAAATTCAAATTGAGCTGCGCATCAATTCATAAAGACATTTGCAATATTTGTTGATAAAAAGAGCGTAAAACTTTAGTTCATAAAATTGATACCTAAATTCTGCAAGCGCTGCTTTTGCCTAAGATGCAAGGCATCAAACGCGCAGCCGTATATGTAATACTGCAGGCGTTTGATAACGCAGCAGATCAGGTAAAAGCGGCGCTCCCGCAGGGTTCGGTTTTTGCGAAATATAATAGCGGAGTTCCTTTGATATGGTATAAGATGAGATGTTACAATAATTC
>CAZRLQ010000366.1:0-2419 GCA_964600725.1 uncultured Desulfobacterales bacterium | reverse complement strand
GCAAAAGCAGCGCTTGCAGAATTTAGATAATATTATTCTACAGCAAATAGGTGAAAGTCAAGTAAATTGCCTGAAAACCTGGTTAAAAACCTTTAGGAACTTTAATTTACGCGGGCAGATTCTCCTGAAAAACGAGAGGCATTTTGCAACCTTTTTGGGATATCCCATTTTTTCATAAACACAGATACATTTGGCGGAACCATATGCTCCCATAGTTTTTTTCAAGCATAAGTTTTCGAACTTGACTTCCACTTATTCCCTTTTTGTCAGGTGAAACCTCCCATAAATGTAGACGGCAAGACCTGATGACTTGAAATAGCTAAATTTCTTGCGTCCCCAGTCGTCATAAATGGTTAAAAAAACACAGCATCCATTGGGATATAAAATTTATAGTGTTGAGGAAGATTGATCGGTAATGGTACCACTGAAAAATCATCACAAGAGATACTGGCCTCTCTTAACACGGCATTAACCAGAACATACCGTTCATAGAAAGACAAAGGATTTGCCAGAAAGCTGTCTCGATCGGGATCGGCGGACTCCCACCAGGTCTGCAGCGGATCAGGGTTTGTAATACCCGCCACAAGATGGCGGCAAAGCTCTTTTCCTGCCAACATATATTTAAGGTGGTCATTGTGGAGCACCTGAAAACGTCCATGTATAACTCCTGTCTTATATTGAACGGGCTTATTCCCGGATGAGTCTGAATTATATCTTGCTGGTCCGTTCATGAAGTTTTCCTTGGAGGGCTGTCCTAATCCCTTACCAGTCTGAACGGTTCGTAATCTCCGGGCCAAAAGGGTTGATTTAAGGGCGTATCCATTAAGCCCTGCAGTTTGGAACGATCCAGATAGTTGAGGATGAGATATATCAGCTCTTTTCCTCGCAACAATGACAACGAGCCGCCAGCGGCATGAACTTCGCTGAAATGTTTTGCCTGATCACGGCGAACCCCCTCTCCGTGAAATAAAAGGGGGACACAGGTTCTCCGGAATGAATAAGCTGACCGGCACTTGGTGTGGAATGATCCGCCGTTACTACGATTAGAAGATCCGGATCTTCTAAAAGCGGGCCGATTGCCTGCCCGATACCATCGTCCAATAATTCAATGACCGATTTTTTTGCAACAGGATCTTTGGTATGGGCGGCCTTGTCAGGTATTTTAGTATGAACATGAATAAATCATAATCAGGCAGGGCTCTGCGGGCTATTTCCAGTCGTTTGGCAATATCTGCTTTTGGATTGTCTGTACCGGCTACTTTTATACAGTCAAGACCGATATAGGCGCTGATGCCATGATATATAATCCCGGAAGAAATGGATAACCCGCGAAGACCGTAAAGTTTGAAAAAATTATCTGTTTTCTTGAGCTGACCGGCACGCTGAGTAACAATTCAATTAACAGTTAAAAGCCCCTTTTTTGAACGGAAAAGATTAACCGGATGGATATTGAGGCGCTGGTATGCCCGGACCAGGTATGATTTCAAGGCCATAGCTGTCTGTTGTGCTAAATATGCATGCTCCGCAGATGCATAAGATTTTACTTCAGAAAGCGGACGGCCATCAATGATAGGATCTGTATCGGTTATCTGAGATGATACTTCACCGCAAAGGGTAAGAATTCCGTAAATCCCCTTTGTCTTATTAAAACAGATACGAATCCCGTTTGTCTCATATTCGGCAACCGACTGAATCAGAGAATCCACCTCTTTATCAGTGATTTTGGGTTTACCTTCTTTTAAACTAAGTATCTGATTTTCATTTTTCAAACAAGCAAAATGCGCCAGCACAGCAACATCATTACTTTCTAATACGTTTCCTGCCCCCAAAGCTTCCAAAGGCCCACGTCCGGGAAATGCTGATATGTCATATCCAAACATAAGAAAATGGGCGGTTTCACCCGGAAGCGCCTGACCCGGAAATGTTGCATGGTAAAGCCCGTTTTCACCGCAACGGGAAAGGCTGTCCAACACCGGAGTTTGAGCTGCCTGAAGAGGTGTTATAAAACGAAGAGACTCATGAGAACGGTCTCCCAATCCATCTAAAAGAATGAGAACACATTTTTTAGGCATAAAATTTCCAGTAAATCATAAATCTCATAGCGCTATTTTGCTGACGCACATCCGAAATAGCTATTATAGGTAATAGCTATAGCTTCAATCGATTCCTTCAAAAAAAACAATTTGTATTTTCCAGCATAAATGCATATTTTATATATGAAATTTGATATGTATGTACATACTTCAATATCTGAATGCAGTAATCTTGATGTCAAAGATATACTGACTTATGCAAGGGAATTCGGCCTTGACGGCGTTTGCATTACAGATCACCAGACAATGGAAATAAGTAAGCAGATCAAAGAAGGGATTCAGGATAACGGCCTGTGCGTTATCTTAGGCATGGAATACACTACAGC
>CAZRLQ010000365.1:0-2435 GCA_964600725.1 uncultured Desulfobacterales bacterium | reverse complement strand
CTAAAACTATTTTTCGAAAACTCAAGCAATAATATGAATGTAATTTCATTATCACCTTTTGATTTATCGATCGCTGCATTTCTTACAGCAATGCTGGCCATTTTATCCGTTCCGATGAAATTAGGTGTTGCGCGAAGGATTCTTGTCGCAGAAATGCGGACTATCGTGCAGCTTGTTCTTGTCGGACTTGTTTTAAGATCTATATTTAACGATGCCCGCATCGGCTGGGTGGGTTTAATCGCACTTGTTATGCTTATCGTAGCTGCCCGTGAAGTAACAAGCCGCCAGAAAAAACGGTTTATCGGCTTGTGGGGATTTGGCATCGGGGCATTATCTATCTCCATTTCTTCCTTTTCCATAACTTTTTTTGCCTTAACGGTGATAATAAACATCAAACCCTGGTATGAACCTCAATACGCTGTTCCTTTGCTTGGCATGATGCTTGGAAATACAATGACCGGTATGGCGATTGGTCTTGATAGGCTGACGCAAACAGCATCAGATCAACGAACGGTTGTGGAAGCGCGTCTTATGCTCGGAGAGGAATGGACAAAAGCCATTGAAAATATAAAAAGAGAAAGCATACGAAGCGGTCTGATTCCTATCATGAATTCAATGGCTGTGGCGGGTATCGTCAGTCTTCCCGGCATGATGACCGGCCAAATCCTTGCGGGCAGTCCTCCTATGAAAGCTGTCAAATACCAAATCTTAATTATATTCTTGATTGCTTCAGGCACGGGATTCGGCACCATGACAGCAGTATGGCTGGGATCACGCCGTCTATTTGACAAACGCCACAGACTCAGGCTCGATCGTTTGCAAAACCGATAATCTTGACACTAAAAGACTTTAAACTTATTGTTAAATAGTATCCCTCCAGAAACAGGATAGTTTGTTCGAGATTAAGGCGCTTGTTAAAATTTTAACCGTAGGAATACACCCACGTATTTCGAAAATTAAAATTTTAGCGCAACACAGATATAGGGCAAAATAGCCATTTATGGATGGGCACTAAATAACAGGTTCATCACGAATTAGTCTGGTGAGTGGTGAGTCAAGAATTCAAAACTCATAAATAACGCACGATGATCCAAATAACATAAAAGTTATTTAAGTTTTCAACAATTCATACCGAATACAATTTAACAAGGAAATTTGAATATGTCCGCTACGGATTATTATGAAAAGCTTGGGGTAAGCAAAAATGCTTCTGATGCTGATATTAAGAAGGCTTATCGTAAACTTGCAATGAAATTTCACCCTGATCATACAAAAGGAGATAAAGGCGCTGAAGAAAAATTTAAAGAAATAAGTGAAGCTTATGCTGTACTTAGCGACAAGGAAAAACGCAAACAGTATGATACATTTGGTTCAACTGATTTTCATCAGCGATATTCACAGGAAGATATATTTAGAGGAACTGATTTTGCAAATATTTTTAAAGAATTTGGGTTTGGAGGAACAAGTTTTTTCGGCGGCAAAAAGGGCGGCATACGTTTTAAATTTGGCTCAGGATCACCATTTGATGAACATCCCGGTCAGTTTTCAAGAAAACGGAATCGCCAGATTAAGGGATCTGATTTAATTTACGAAATTCCGTTGACATTGGAGGACATTGCAACAGGTACCAAAAAAACTGTATCTCTTCAGCGAGAAGGACGCAGTGAAAAAATTACAGTAAAAATTCCCAAAGGCATGATTGCCGGCAAAAAACTGCGTTTAACCGGAAAAGGTCAGGAAAGCCCTTTTGGTGGTCCACCGGGAGACCTTTATATTCAGTCCAAGATACTTAATCATCCTGTTTACAGCATAGATGGAATCGATCTTTATATGAACAAGGAGATAAAGCTAAGTGAAGCCATTTTGGGCAAAAATATATCTGTCCCCACCCTTGAAGGTAAAGAATTGAATCTTAAAGTGCCTCCAGGCACAAATCATAAAGCTAAAATGCGAGTTCCCGGATACGGAATTCCACGTATGCATGGAAGCGGGAAAGGTGATTTATTTGTAAATATATATGTCAAGATGCCTAAAAATCTCACTTCTAAACAGAAAAAAATTATCAATCAGTTAGCTGAATCTGGTCTGTAACATGAATCCTGCGTAATTAGTCTTAATAGGAAAATCCCCCTCAATCCCCTTTTTCAAAGGGGGAAGTGAAGTACAGGATGTCACGACTTATTGAGAAATTACGAATATGGCAAAATCAAATGAGTACTAAAATGCTGTCTTCCATATACTTGAGTTTTCGAAAAAACTATGATGCTTATCAACTCGACTTCGGCCATTTTTGAAGCCCGGCCAAACAGCTTAAGGGCTCAGCTGATACCCGTTTTTGAAAAATCACACAAATTTCAGTTTTTACGGGACAAACAGGGAATCTTCCGCTGCAGGATAATAAATACGTGTATCCTGAGGAGGTTTCTCATGGTTAA
>CAZRLQ010000364.1:0-2455 GCA_964600725.1 uncultured Desulfobacterales bacterium | reverse complement strand
CTTTTCACCTTTACAGGATAAAGGAGGAAAATATTCGGTCTAAAGGGCTTTTCATCTGCGTATTGAACCGCTACATTATGATAAAGTGTAAAATTGTCCAGTATAATATTCAGTTTATCAAATGGCGCCAAAAAAGTAAAAAGCGATTTTGTAAGTGCACCGTTCAAATAAAGAGAGCTGTATCTGTCTCTAAATTTAAGGCAGATGTTTTTAAGCTCCACATCCAGAAAAGGTATCTGTCTGCCATGGTATGATACCTGATGCTTTTCATCGAAAAAAAGCGATTTTGTATACTCTTTTAAAGCGCTTCTTAAAAAAATCTTATCTTTTCGATGGCAGACAGGAATGGATAAAGTTAAAAGCAGATCTCTTGCTTTTGCAAGCTGTTCTTTCCGTGAGGAGACAAGAACAGCAAAATAGAACGCATCACTTATTGCAGGGTGAGCTAAAAACTGACGGTCGATCGATCCGTCTATCAAAAGATAACTCTTCGGAAGAACATTTTTTATTATCTTTTTCATCCAGAAAATATCCTCCTTGCTGTTAGGTCCTTCGAGAATTATCTTAATATCGGAAAGAGATCTGGCCATGACATAAAGTTTTCTGAAATCCGGAGGAGTGAAATTATGCAGAACTTCATACATGCCGGCCAATTTTTCCAGATGTTCAGAAGCGGTGATAAAACAGGTGTCTCTTTTAATGAAAATAAGAGGCTTTGGACGGTTTTCGTAGGTGTCTACATCTTCACCATTAATTCCAAGGGAAGTCAAACATATTGGACGCTCACCTTTAGTCTCTTCCCAAAGCCCCTTGTAAACAAATTTTAATGCGGTTGTTTTACCTGCGTTTTTGTCTGAACCGATGAAAGAAAAGGTTTGCATGGTGGTTTCGGTATCCTTCAAACCTTGTTTACGCATTTTGCCTGCCCGCTGCTTTTCGCCTAGTTTCCATGCTCCTGGCGCAG
The DNA here is from genome assembly GCA_964600725.1 of uncultured Desulfobacterales bacterium. Classification (GTDB taxonomy): domain Bacteria; phylum Desulfobacterota; class Desulfobacteria; order Desulfobacterales; family CAZRLQ01; genus CAZRLQ01. Next base: position 1,491 of record CAZRLQ010000364.1, on the reverse strand, counting down.
GAACCCATATGGTATGCAAGGGTCTGTATAAAATGGCAGAATTCCTTAACTTTATGCACTTTAGTTCACCCGTAGGCATTTTATGCACTTAAAGTGTGAATCATACAATTTTTGGGCCGATATACCTTTTTTTCGGCTCAAGCACTGTATCCGGCTTGGTCATAAGCATTCCAGGCCCTTTTTTTGAGTGATATCTTTCCTGATCACATGCAGGGTCATGGCCGCATATACTATTCCATCGATGCGGTTCCATATAAACAGTGATAGCTCCTTCATAATTGCGCAGGACCGCCCTGTCGTCGGATCGGGCAAGGATATATGTCGGCATTAGGGGAACCTTGCCGCCGCCTCCCGGCAGATCTACAACAAATGTAGGCACAGCTAAACCGGAGGTATGTCCCCTGAGTCCTTCAAGGATTTGAATACCCCGCCCCAAAGATGTTCTGAAATGTGAAATCCCTTGTGAAAGATCGCACTGGTAAATATAATAAGGTCTCACTCGTAATGTAAGCAATTTCTGGTTGAGCTCTTTCATTACATGGGGGCAATCATTAACTTCCCGTAAAAGCACCGACTGGTTCGCAAGGGGAAATCCGCCGTCGGCCAGCAGTGTGCAGGCCTTTTTAGATTCAGGGGTGATCTCTTTGGCATGGTTGAAATGTGTCGCAATATAGATAGGATGATATTTCCGCAGCATATTTATCAGGTCAGGCGTAATGCGCATGGGAAGCACAGCCGGTGTCCTGGAGCCCAAACGGATGATTTCCACGTGGGGAATCGACCTGAGTGCTTTAAGAATCGTCTCTATTTTGTCGTTATCCATTATCAAGGGATCGCCGCCGGATATTATTACATCCCGTATTTCCGGATGATTGGCGATATAGTCTATTGCTTTTTGGAAAACCGTGAAATCGAATTGAATATCCGTATGCCCTACAAGCCGCCGCCAAGTGCAATGTCTGCAATACATTGAACAGACATCCGTAACCAAAAGCAGAACGCAATCAGGATACCTGTGGGTTAAACCGCCTACAGGGGAATCACGCTCTTCTTCCAGAGGATCCACCAGGTCGCTTTCCAAAAATTCAGCCTCTGAGGCGGATGGGATGGCTTGAGCCTTGATGGGACAATAGGGATTATCCATATCGATTAAACTTGCATAATAAGGAGTTATCGCCATGCGGAAATGTTTCGTAGCAATTTTGATCCCTTCAATGATCTTTTCAGGAGGATTGAGAAACCTTATAATTTATAATATCGTCCACGGTTGTAAAGCGGTTTCTTATCTGCCATCGCCAGTCGTTCCAATGCTCACGTGGAATATCGGCAAAGGGTCTCTTTTTGTTTGATTTTTTCATAGATCTTACGTTTCGCTATTTTTTTCTTGTGTTTATTAAATTAGCGCTCCTTCGGTGCGAACATAATTGCCTACGAGTGAACTAAAGTATATTAAAGTGCCTAAAGTTAAGGAACATGCCTTTGGCCTGCCTG
>CAZRLQ010000363.1:0-2456 GCA_964600725.1 uncultured Desulfobacterales bacterium | reverse complement strand
GGGGAAGAAGCTCCGGCTGAGGAGAAAGAGAAAGAGGTAAAGGCCGGGGAAGAAGAGAAAGCTTATGAAGTTATAGAAAAGACGTTTGAACTTGAAGAAACAACTTCAAAAGCTGAATGTATATCAAAAGGAATAATAACCGACTGGATAAAAAAAATAACAGAAAAAACACCTCTGCTTGGTTTTAAAAAACAGGTACAAGCACCTGAATTAACATTAAACGAAATCTTATCAACTGATACGGAAGGATTTGGCTTTATGGAAAAAAACATCAAATATTTAGTAGCGGCTATCGCCATTGTTTTAATGATTATAATCGGAAGCAGTTTTTCTAATATGTGCAAATATTATATCAAACCATACGATGGTGGAATTGAAATTTGGCAGGGCAGATTTTCACCGATAGGAACCAGACATCTTATTTCCTTGCCGGTTGTAAGCCTCCCTGAAAAAATAAAAAAAGTTTATTCTAAAACAGATGTTCTTCCTCTTGTTTTTAATTTTTATCTTGATAAAGCTGATTCTCTTTTGGATGAACCTGGCATGCCTGATTTTGAAAAGATTAAAGAATATTTAAAAGAAGCTAAGCCATTTGCTGTTACAAAAGATCTTCGTAAAATCGTTCGTGATCGCTTAAACAGCATTGAGATGATAAATCTTGTTTACAGAGCTGACGTGGCGGCAAGCAAGAAAACAGTTTCTGGTTATGAAGAAGCTTTGAAATACCTTAACGAGGCTTCTTTGCTTAAACTTGATGAAGCTAAGGCTGAACAGGTAAAACAGAAAATCGCTTCGATAACTGAACTTAAGACAGCTTTGGAAACTCCGATGGAAGAGGTTCAAGAAGGAGAGAAACTAAAAGAATCATCCGCTGAACAATCCCATAATTGATTGCCCAAAATTTCTCAAAATAGTTGTTATAAGATCTGCCAAGAAAACCACATGGGCTTGCCCTGCGGATGAATTGGTAAAAAATAAGTACCGCAGGGCATACGGAAATTTACGCTTGTAGAGATAGTTCGTTGGAACTGTCGTTGAAGCAGGAAAAAGAATGCTTGGTAAACTAAGCAGAAGCCACGGGGTCTTGCTCCCTGGAGTGTCACTTACTGGTCCTAATGAACAATTGCTGCATGTAACTCTTTAAATGCGCAGGTGCTTTGCAGTCTCGCTTAATGCAATGGCGAGGAACTGCGAGCATCGCAGATGAGGCAAATGCAAAGCCATTTTCCTTAATTAACAGACTCATCGATATACATAGGAAAACAGAATTAGTAATCATATATTTTTCAGCTATGCAATTTCAAAGAGTTACGACGTGTTTTAGTAACTTTTCAATAAGTTTGGATCTATCTGCTGCCTCCTTTGAAAAAGAGGGATTAATGGGGATTTTTCTATCGTTGCCCTAACTTTTTGAGAAGTTACCTGTTTTATGTTTTGGCAAACTCGGTTTAAGTATTTTGTGATGATAGGAATTTTTCTCAATACTCATTGCTCAAAACTCAAAACAATATAAAAATAAAAAAGCGAAAAGGTACCACAAGGACCAAAAACCTTTTAACTATTTTTCGAAAACTCAAGTACATACAACGCATGACTTTAACAAAAAAGACACAGCGGTTTGATGACAATCAAATCAAAATTGTAAATAATTCTGTTGCTACAGCTGAAGAACTTGTATCCAATTTTTATAAAATGTCGGCAAATCAATGGCTTAGGCTAAATTACGATGTAAAAACCATGGTCGATCTTTTCCCAAATGAGGTCGTTTGTGGTCCTTTTGCTCATATTATACGTTATGAAGGAAAACGAAATAATTCCTCGCTTGGCTCTTTAACCTATGATTTTTACAAGATCTGTCTTCAGGACGATGCTATTCTTTTAGCCCTTAACAGATCAAACTTCTTAAAGCTTTTTCCTTTTATGCTCTTCATTGTGACACACGAATTGATTCATATTGTAAGATTCTGCAAATTTTTACAAAGTTTTGATGTCTCATATGAAGAAAGGATGATAGAAGAAGGACGTGTGCATAAAAAAACCCACGAAGTTCTAAGCCCTGTTAAAATTTCAGGATTAAAAGATGTTTTAAGCTTTTACAATAAAAGATGCGCACCTATTGAAGACCTGCAAAGTCAATAGTGTAGTGCTTCAGACGGATCTGTCACATTATGAGAAATCGTCCTGAAGTTCAATAATGTCAAATACCCATGTTTTTCTGCAACTTTTCAGACCGCCTGATGAAAGCATTAATGAAATATCATTTTACACCTAAGTTCTGCAAGCGTTGCTTTTGCCTAAGATGCAGGACATCAAACGCACAGCCGTATATGTAATACTGCAAGCGTTTGATAACGCAGCAGATTAGGTAAAAGCGGCGCTCCCGCAGGGTTCGGTTTTTGCGAATATAATAGCGGAGTTCCTTTGATATGGTATAAGATGAGATGTTACAATAATTC
>CAZRLQ010000362.1:0-2464 GCA_964600725.1 uncultured Desulfobacterales bacterium | reverse complement strand
ATCGGTTTGATGCGGCCATAAAGGCTGCGGTTTTTGAAAATAGTTTATCCTCCGGAAGCGCCGGTTTTACCGAATCTGCGGTGCTGGCAGGGACTTGAAGTATCGCAGTGCGTCTGCGCCCCTGCCGCCCTGCACCTGCCCGCCGCAGGCAGGTCTCCGGCAAACTCGGCGCTTGCAGGATTTAGGTTGAATATAACATGAGCTGATTTGGCATCCTTCAAACCTGGTTTACACTTTTACCCGGCTGCAGCAGGCAGGGATATTGCTTTTCGCATGGTTCCCATGCTCTTTGCGTGAGAACGAGAAAGCTAAAACCGTCAAAAGTGCAAACTACTTTTGCAGCATTTATATCATTTATATAAGGATGGCATTTCATTATACAGAAATTTACAAACTGAATAGCCATTTGATATTGTTGATAAATAAAATTGGCTACTTAACGGCAATTGCTTAAAAAGCTAAACAGGTAACTTCTCAAAAAGCCAGGGCAATGATGGGAAAATCCCCCTCAATCCCCTTTTTCAAAGGGGGAAGTATATAGGTGGCCGAACTTATTGAGAGGTTACCTGTTTATTATCCAACCCTTATTTTTAAAGAGAGTTCTTTGAGTTGTTCCTTACTTACCCTGGAGGGCGCATCGGTAAGGAGACATGATGCCCGCTGTGTTTTTGGAAAGGCGATAATATCCCGGATTGAAGGCTGCCCGCTAAGGATCATAACAAGCCTGTCAAAACCGAAAGCAATCCCTCCATGGGGAGGAGCTCCGGAATCAAGGGCTGATATCAAAAACCCAAATTTCTCTTCATAAGCGTTTTTATCCAGCCCAAGTGATTCAAACACTTTTTCCTGCAGATCTTTTTGATGGATACGGATACTTCCTCCTCCGATTTCAGAGCCATTTAAAACAAGGTCAAAGGATCTCGCTCTTACTGAAAGAGGATCGGTTGAAAGCAGATTACAATCTTCTTCAAGCGGAGCTGTGAATGGATGGTGCAGAGCCTGATAACGCTTTTCGGTTTCGTCGTATTCCAGCAGAGGAAAATGAGTTACCCATAAAAACTTAAATTGATTTTCATCGATTAATCCAAGCTTTTTCCCGATAAGATTTCTAAGATGACCTAAGGACTCATTTACTATTTTTGGATAATCAGCTACAAAAAAGAGAAGGTCGCCAGGTTCTGCTTCAAGGCGCCTGTTTAAGGCTTCTCTTTCATCCGCGCTGAAAAATTTTGTCAGCGGAGACTGCCAGGAGTCTTCTTTTACCTTTATCCAGGCCAACCCTTTTGCTTTATATACTTCCACAAATTTAGTAAAATCATCGATCTCTTTTCGTGAAAAATCTATACATCCCTTTGCATTCAGAGCTTTGACAATCTTTCCTTTTTTAACCGCATCGGAAAAAACCTTGAACCCTGAATTTTTCACAATATCGGAAATTTCTTTGAGTTCAAGACCAAAACGGGTATCCGGCTTGTCCAGACCAAACCGGCCGACGGCATCCGTATACCGCAGACGCTGAAAGGGAAGCTCGATATTTATCCCCAGGATATCATTAAACAACTGCTTCATCATTTCTTCAGATATATTTATAATATCATCTTCACCGGCAAAAGACATCTCCATATCTATCTGAGTAAATTCAGGCTGGCGATCCGCCCGCAGATCTTCATCTCTGAAACATCGAACAATCTGATAATATCGGTCAAATCCAGAAATCATCAGAAGCTGTTTGAAAATTTGTGGGGATTGGGGAAGCGCATAAAACTTGCCTGAATTTACTCTGCTCGGCACAAGATAATCTCTTGCACCTTCGGGAGTACTCTTTGTCAACATGGGAGTCTCTATTTCAAGGAATCCAAGTCTGTTTAGATATTGCCGCACAGAGGCGGATGCCTTATGCCTGAGAATAATATTTTTTTGCAGTTTGGGGCGCCTAAGATCAAGATGACGGTATTTGAAACGAATCTCTTCGGATACATCCAGATCGTCCTCAATTAAAAAGGGAGGTGTTTTAGCTGGATTAAATATTTTAAGTTCAAATGCTGTAATTTCGATTTCACCGGTTTTTAAATTGGGATTAATCATGCCTTCCGGCCTTTTGTCCACATTTCCACGCACACCTATGACATATTCATTTCGAATGGCATGAGCCTTTTCGTGCATTTCTTTATTCACTTCAGGATTAAAAACAACCTGGGTAATACCATTTCTATCCCGCAGATCTGCAAATATAACCCCGCCATGATCCCTTCTTCGCTGCACCCATCCCATCAGCACAACATCCGCCCCGATGTCATCTTCACCCAGTTCACAACAGTTGTGAGTTCTTCGCATTTCTCCCAATATATCCGACAATTAATTAATTCCTTTCAAAATTTATTGCTTTAAATTACATGGATCGTTATAATTCAACCTAAATCCTGCATTCAGTTTTCGCGAAATGATTATATCTGCCTCATGTTTC
>CAZRLQ010000361.1:0-2467 GCA_964600725.1 uncultured Desulfobacterales bacterium | reverse complement strand
CCTACCTCAAATCCTTCTGCTATGGCTTCAAGTGCTTTTCTTGGTTTCAGAGCATCTCCGATCATATGAATCTCCGGTACGATACCTGAAATTTTACTGAAAAGAGAGTCATTGGATCGTGCGCCCAATGCCACAACAACGGCATCAATATTTTTTAATCTTTTTTCTTTTCCTCTTTCCATAACAAGAACCTGATTGTTCTCAACCGCCTTGACTTCTGAAAACCGCAGTAATTCAACGCCGGTCTCTTTTAGCATTCTTTTCAGGTAAAAAAACGCAATTGCTCCCATATCTCCGCCAAGTTTTCCGGTTGCTTCCAGAAGAGTTATCTTTTTATCTTTGCCGGAAAGAAAATGAGCGGTTTCAAGGCCTACTGCTCCTCCTCCCAGGATGACAATTTTTCTGCCCCGGGGAATATTTCCTTTCAGAACATCCCATGCAGTTGTTATATTGTTACTCTCCCTATTTACAAAGGATGGGAAGATCGGACAGGCTCCCATTGCATAAACAACCGCATCAGGGGAACTCTTTAAGATGGAATCACAGGTTGCTAATCTGTTGAGAAAAACATTAACCCCGGCTTTCTGCAACTGTTTCTCCATAAACAAGATATATTCTTTAAACGAATTTCGCCCGGGCGGAGCGCTTGCCAGCAGCAGTTGACCTCCCAGCCGATCTTCCTTTTCCCAAAGCGATACTTCATGACCGCGCCCTGCAGCAGTCAATGCAGCTTCAAGACCGGCTGGGCCGCCCCCAAGTACCAGAATGTTTTTAGGTTGAGAGACCGCGTTTAATTTCAATTCCGACTCTCGTAAAACAGAAGGGTTTACAAGACAGGTAATTGTTTCCGTTGTACCTTTGATCATGCTGTCATTTATCCGGTCAATACAACCCTGGTTGCAGCCTGTACATCTGCATATGTCGCCGGTCTTTTCTGAAAAAGCTTTTAAGGGCATTTCAGGATCGGCAAGAAGAGCTCTTCCCATAGCTACAAGATCCGACCTGTTTGATTTTACGATCTCTTCTGCCATAAATGGATCATTGATTCTTCCAACAGCAACAACCGGTACAGTTACAACATCTTTGATTCCCTCAGCAAGATCGGCAAAGCATCCTCTTTTTTCGAACATAGGTGCAACCGTAGCCCTGTATGAACCGTAAACACCCGCTGAAACGTGCAGGGCATCCGCTCCGGCTTCAACCAGAAGAGGAGCGATTTTCTGCATATCTTCCAGGGTTGAACCTCCCCTTATGAAATCGTCTCCATTTATGCGAACAATAATCGGCAAGTTGTGACCTAATTTCTGCTTAATTCCACTGATAATTTCCATGCAAAAACGTGAACGGCCTTTTAAATCACCGCCATAACGGTCGGTTCTTCTGTTTGAACGGAGTGAAAAAAATTGATTGATCAGATATCCATGACAGCCGTGGAGTTCAACCATATCAAAACCGGCTTTGTGAGCACGGATTGCAGCCCTGACAAACGTATCAACAAGCGATTCAATCTCATTTATTGTTAACTCTTTTGGAATATCCCTGCAGACAGGGCAGGGGATAGGAGATGGCGCTGTCGGCTGAACTCCCAGAAAGCTTGAATTAATCTGTCTTCCCAGGTGACTTAACTGGGCGGCAATCTTTGTGCCAAAAGGATGAATTGCACTGGTCAATTTTTTCAGGGAAGGGATAAACCGGTCATCGGAAATATTGAGATGGTATTTTGCAAGTTTTCCAGACGGCGGAGCTTCAACAGCCGCCGCCTCAGTTATAATCAGACCGGCCTGTCCCCTGGCCCGCTGAACAAAATAATCAATTATATTTTGTGAAACCGCACCATCGGTTGTGCCGTTAGTTGCCATGGCAGGCATGACAATCCTGTTTTTTAATGTAACATCTCCTATATTGACTTGTGAAAAGAGTGCCGGAAATTGTGACATACTGTTTCTCCTGATTGCAGATCTTATTGTGACCGATGACTGTGAATATATAGATAAAAAATGCCTGAAGTGAACTAAAATGCCTAAAGTTGCGGTACGCCTTCGGCCTGCCTGCTGCAGGCGGGTAAAAGTGTAAACTAAATTTGAAGGAAGCCAAAACTTTTATAGCACAGTAAAAGGTATTAAAGCAATCCTGCCGATATTCCATGGTTTGGATCCAGGCTTTTACAAGTTCCAGGATTTAGGTTTTTGCTTGAATGACGTTTATTATATTTTTTGACAGACAGCCGGATTTTTTGTATAATTAAAATTATGGTTTAAGATGTAACAACTTAGGAACGGGGACGAAATAACTTTCACCTAAAACCCGCATAAACTATTTTCAAAAAGAAAATTATGCTTTTAATATCAGCGAATTATGGAAATGTTGTACTTGCATGACACGCATCGGTTTGATGCGGCCATAAAGGCTGCTGTTTCTGAAAATAGTTTACCCTCCGGGAGCGCCGGTTTTACCGAATCTGCGGTGC
>CAZRLQ010000360.1:0-2490 GCA_964600725.1 uncultured Desulfobacterales bacterium | reverse complement strand
GTTTAACCCCTTTAGTCCGGCGGCATTGTATCGTTTTAGCCAATCCCGAACAGTATGGGGATTGCGCTTCAATGTTTTGGCAATTTGGGAGACTTTTTTTCCTTCAGAGCTGAGCAGCACCATTAAGGCTTTTTCTGAATTTTTTGAAGAAGCTGATATCCGAAATTGCTCAAGTTCTTTTCGCTGTTCTTTGGTGATGGAAACTGTAATCATGACTGCCTCCTTCCTGAAGAATTCCATAAACAGGAGTGATAGTCAAGTTATTTATAGGTATTTATGCAAGTAAGTTTAAAACGCGGCAGACAAGCTTGAACTTTAACAAGATTGAGTATTTCTTAACCCGCATTTCGCTCTTTGCGCTCTAACTATTTGAATTTATTAAACCTAATAGTCAGATATATAAAGGAGTATCAAAAAATTTGCTTAATTTTCAAAGTGTTACAGAGACAAGCGAAATGTGGGTCTCAAAGGTCTCAAGTTAACGCAAAAAGCCTGAAAAATCACAAAGGCTCTCTGGGTTACCAGACAGCCTCTTAGTTTACAGGGTGATTCAAGAATTGCTGAAAATAGCAATTTAAGGGCATATTCATAAAAGAATCAATCACGAAAAATAGAGATCATCCTTTCAGTTCCCTGATTTTTTTTGTAATTAAAGGTATGATTTTAAAAAGATCACCGACGATTCCGTAATCAGCCATTGAAAATATTGGTGCTTCAGGATCTTTGTTTACAGCCAATATGACTTTTGATGACGACATTCCGGCAAAATGCTGAATCGCACCAGATATTCCACAGGCAATATACAGGTTGGGTGAAACAACTTTTCCTGTCTGTCCTACCTGGTCGGAATGCGGACGCCATCCTTCATCAACGGCGGATCGAGAGGCACCAACAGCACCGCCAAGCAGTTCGGCCAATTCTTCCAACAAAGAAAAATCAGAGCCTCCCATTCCCCTTCCACCAGATACAACGATATCAGATTCGGTAAGTTCCACCTTTCCGGTGTCCAGTTTTTTTTCAATAAATTTCAAGCAATTATTTTCAACACCTGCATTAATTCTCTCAATTGCCCCAGCGCCTGCAGATTCAACAATATTCATTGAATTTGGCCGTATGGCTGCAATTTTCGGATATCCTTCAAGAATCATATCAGCAATAATTTTACCGCCATACATAGGACGCGTTGTTATAAGATTTTCACCTTCAACCCGAATAGCAATGCAATCCACAGACAAAGGAGCATTAAGTCTTGCAGCAAGACGTGCCGATAAATCCTTCCCCTGGGAGGTTGATCCAAGGATCACCACACTGGGCTTTTCGATCTCTATAATATCGGCAATAACGCCGGTATATGTATCTGTCAGATATTCAGACAGAATCTGATTATCAGCTATCAAAATTTTATCGGCGCCGTATTTTACAAGTTCATTTGATATTTTTTCAATACCTGATCCAAGAACCGCCGCTGTAAGGTTACAAGACAGACTGCTTGCAAGGCGCTTTCCCTCACTTAAAACTTCAAATGTAACTTTTCGAAAAACACCATTTATCTGTTCCGCTATTGCAAGTACACCTTCTGCCATATCGGTCTCCTCCAACAAATTTTTTATGGAAAATACGGGCTAAACAACCTTAGCCTCTTCATGTAATGCCTTAACAAGTTCGGCCGCTTTTATTTCATCCGAATCACCTTCAATAATTCTTCCCGCTTTTCTCACATCTGGAAGCTTCATTGATTTGACTTTTACCATGGGCTTTTCAATCTCTGAAACATCAAATTCGATATCGGAAAGGGTTTTGGCTTCAAGCGGCTTTTTTTTTGCTTTCATAATACCTGGAAGAGATGCAAAACGAGGTTCATTTAATCCGCGCTGTGTAGTAAAAAGGGCCGGCAACGGCGCATCAATTACAACCGTTCCGCCTTCGATGGTCCGGTGACACCGTATTGTTTTGTCTGATATCTCTTCTTTGATAACCATTGAAATGTTGGGGATATCCAATAATTCCGCTACCGCAACCCCCACCAGATAATTATCATCATCAACTGCTCGCTGACCGGCAATAATAAGGTCAAAAGGCATTTTTCTCAGCACTGCGGCAATAATTTTCGCAATGCCCAGGCCATCACATTTTTCTGCCACTGGATCATTGATAAGAATCCCTTTATCTGCCCCCATTGCCAAGGCTGTCCTTATCGCTTCTGCTGCTTTTTTAGATCCCACGGTCAAAACAGTAACTGCTCCCCCTTTAGCTTCCTTTATACGAAGAGCCTCTTCCACTGCAAATTCGTCATAAGGGTTAATAATCCACTTTACATCTTCAGTCTTAATCGATACTTCGTCATCTGCTACGGCAATATAAGATTCCGTTGCAGGAACCTGTTTTAATAATACAACAATTTCCACCTTAAATACCCTTTCATTTTTGATGTTCTTAGTGAATGCTCCCCTCCCTTCGCAAGCTCAGGGAGGGGCTTCTATCAGGTCGATG
>CAZRLQ010000359.1:0-2493 GCA_964600725.1 uncultured Desulfobacterales bacterium | reverse complement strand
GGAAATGCAAGACAAAATTGATGAGTCTGTTGATTTATGGTCTTTTCGCACGATCTCTGCACCCGCCTGTCGCGGCTGTGACGCGGACAGGTTATGCGAAAAAAATAACCCTTACGGATATTAACTATATGCTTCCGGCTATTTTTTCCGCACGCCATGCCTTGATCTCGAACGAAAATACTCATAAATCAACAGACTCATCGGACGGCTGATAAGAAAGCATTCTTGAACAGGACAAACAAGATCGGATGCGTTATGTGGCGGAGAGGGTGGGATTCGAACCCACGATCCCGTTTTTGACAGGATACCGCTTTTCGAGAGCGGGGCCTTCAACCGCTCGGCCACCTCTCCGATACCCTAACACACCTTGTTTTTAAAAAATATTAAACTTTTTTATTTAATCTGTCAATAAGGAACGGGAATGAAATGCTTCCACAAACAGGCACATAGATTTGGATTAGATTTGTTCGATCTGAAATCACGAAAATTAAAGGAATGGTGAGCTATTTCGGTATTTCTGCGATTTAAGATCGGGCAAAGATGGCCTGAAGCTATGATGAATAGTTGGATAAGTTATTTCGTCTCCGTTCCTAACTGCCATCCCACCTTTCGCTAATTCTTAGATGTATGAACCTTCACCAAAACGACATGTGCAGTTTCTTAAACTGATAAGACTGTTTGAAATCCTCCCTGCATTGGAAATGCAGAATCTTCCCGCCAAGTAATCATAAAAAACCATAATTTTCCTTGAACAACAAAAAACTTTATAGTATCAAGCTTTCAGCTCTTAACAATAGAAACCGGGAAGGAATGTAAAAATGGCAAAAGTAATCCCATTTCGGGGTATCCTCTATAACCATCATAAGATAAGTAACCTGAGAGATGTTACAACGCCTCCTTATGACGTAATTTCAGATCAACAGCAGAATGATTTTTATAAACAACATCCTCAAAACATTATTCGGTTGATCTTAGGCAAAACAACCGAAAACGATACAATTGAAAACAATAGTCATACAAGAGCAGCAGATTTTTTTAACAAATGGCTTTCCGAAAACGTCATGGAGCAGGATTTATCACCGGCTTTTTATTTGACATCGGTTGATTTTTCAGTAGAAACTAAAAAAGTTACACGTTACGGCCTGATTGCTCTGGTAGGTGTTGAAACTTATGAAAAAGGAATTGTTCTTCCCCACGAAAGAACTTTCTCCAAAGTAAAGTCTGAAAGGCTTGATCTAATGAAATCGACTCACGCCAACTTCAGCCAGATTTTTGCTCTTTATCCCGATACCGGTGATATTCTCAATACTTTAAAGACCGCTGTCTCTGCCAAGGATCCTGATATTGATTTTGCAGACTATAAAAGAGAGAGGCATAAGTTGTGGCGTATAACAGATATTGATATTCATAGCTATGTTTCAAAGGTTATGAAGGAAAAGAAAGTTTTTATTGCCGATGGTCATCATCGTTATGAGACGGCCATTAACTACAGGAACTGGATTGCAAAAAACAATCTTGATTTTAATAATGATCACCCTGCAAATTATGTAATGATGTACCTCTGCAGCATGCAGGACCCAGGGCTTGTGATACTTCCCGCTCATCGAATGCTGAAAGAGATTCAGGATTCAACTCTATCGACTTTTATTCAGAAAGCCTCCGAATATTTTAATGTTACGACAATTTCCTTTAAAGAAGAAGGTCGTGAAAAAAAACAGGCCGAATTTTTAGCAATTCTCAAAGAGAATAAATCTAAAAATATTATCGGGGTCTATATGAAAGACCGTCCTGAATTCTATATTCTGACACTTCGGACCGGCGTTATGGATCGATTGTTTGGCAATGAACTTTCCGAATCTTTAAAAAACCTCGATGTAACCGTGCTGACCCGTCTTGTTTTTATGGAGATACTCGATTTCGATCAGTCAAGACTCGACAATGAAAAATTAATCGGATATACAAGCTGTGAAAAAGACGCAATTGAATCGGTTGTTACGGGAAAATACGATATGACATTTATCCTTAATCCAACAAAAATCAATCAGGTTCGCACGATTGCACAAGAAGGGAAAACAATGCCGAGAAAATCGACATATTTTTATCCAAAAGTAATAACAGGCCTGGTATTAAACAGGCTGACTTTGTAATATGCCGGCCTGTTTTATCAACTGAAAACTTAAGTTTAGCCATTAACTTGCAGTAATTAGCGTTTAGCGTTAAAAAACGCTGATCGCTCAATTTAAGACAGACTCTTTTTATGTCTATCCGGACAACTCCTTAAAGACTGTTTAAAGCTTCCCCTTTGTGCTCAATCTCGGCGGCAGATAAAAATTTTCACCGAAGCTTTAGTTCAATCCTCAAAATACATAAACTATATTACTGATGTTAAATTTTTCAATTTCCTGACCTTGGGTGAAATTGATCGTGGACAAATAAAATTGATGCACTCGTAAAAAGTCCCAACATTTTATTTTGACCACAGCATATAGCTAC
>CAZRLQ010000358.1:0-2535 GCA_964600725.1 uncultured Desulfobacterales bacterium | reverse complement strand
ATTTTCAGCTATTAAAAAATCGACCTCTTGCTTTTCCTTGTTGCGAATAAAATTCAGACTAAAATTTCCAAAACCCATATCCGTCCATAGTTGAACCGCTCTCAACAGTTCTATGGCCACAACATTCTCCATCCGGCTCCCTTTATCTTCTACAAGCGCCGGGTTCATCAGATATAACTTTTTTTCTTTCTTGATGGCTCTGGAGATCTTTGAAGTCCATGGAGACACTGAAAAGGTCAAAAAGAATTTGTCAAAAATCCTCAACCATTCATTAACTGTCTGAAAAGATGTTCCAATATCCATCGCCAGGTTATTAATGGATACGGGGCTGCCTACTCTGGACGGCAAAATTGCAAACAGGGAAACCAGATTGTCTATTTTTCGAATACCGCTCATGTCCCTTATATCTTCATACAAAAGCTGCCTTGAGTAGGTCCTGTGCCATCGATTAAAAAAAAGTTTATTTCCTCTTAAAAAGGGTTCCGGAAATCCTGAAAAATTTTCTATTTCAGCCCATATGTCCCACAACTCATTTCTGAAAGAGGGAACATTTATAGGGTCATCCAGCAAATTTTGGGGAGACAAATCAGAATTCCCAAGTTCACCAAGAGTTAACGGATACAGATGAAACATGAAATATCGGCCGGCGAGTGAATCCCCGCTTTTTTGAAAAAGATCCAGTCTGCCGCTGCCGGATACGAGAAATTGGTACTGCCTGTGAAATTTATCATAAACTCCTTTGAGATAGTTTTTCCAGTTATCATGTTTGTGAATTTCATCAAAAATCACAAGGGGCAAGGAACGGTCTTTTCTGTCAAGCTTTTCGAAAAAATAAGGATCTTCTTTTATTATCTTCTTGCTCTCAATGAAATCGTAGTTAAAATACGAAACGTTCGCAAAAAGAGTCCCGATTATATTTTGTGCCAGAGTTGTCTTGCCGGATTGTCTTGGCCCTGCAAGAAAGATCATTTCCTTTGAGGCTGAAATTTCTTGCCAGTATTCTAAATACTTGTTACGCATTTCCATGTTGACTATTTTAAAATATAATTCAAAATAGTCAAGACTATTTTGAAATAACATAGAAAATAGTCAAACAGAGTTAACTTGCGTCCCCTGGATTGTTGGTTTGCCTGCTATTAAACAGGAGAGATCGTCTTCGATAATGTTGACGATTCTCTGCTTCCTCTGATTAAAATCGGCGAGCTTCTGCATGCCTGCAAATCGATCACATTCGGATACGGCGAATACAAAGCCGAATATTTTGCGTAAACGTAATATCTCTAATAATAACAGGTGGTAATATAATAAATTCTGATTTTCGATCTTCAGAAATTGTCAATTAACAAGGCGGACGAGTTTTTAGATGTAATTTCAACAAGTTATTTAGCTTGGGCTGTTTTCAGCCGCTATTCTTAGCAGGTATTTTTTTTTTGAAGATCGGTCTTTTTTCAAAGTGCGGTCATCGATCTTCAGAAATTGATATTTACGGTCTTTTTGAGCTTTTTTGGAATGTATGGGGTAAATATAAATATAACAGGTGGTTGTGAGAGTATTGTTGCCGAAACGGATCCGCCGGTTACACCGCTTTTTTTTGAAGATCTATGCAGGACGGTAAAATAAAAAACATCTTCAAAAATATTTTTTCGGTCTGATTTAATAAAAACAGCAGGTTACAGCACACTGGTTTAAAAAAACCTTGCCAAGGTCAAACTTTGGAACTGTATAAAGGTGTTCGTCGCTCCGTATGACAGGTAACATGGCTTGCCTCCTATGCTAAAGGGTTGTTGCTTAGTATGACAAACCATGGATAAAGAATCAAGTATAAATATTACTAAGTAGCGTTGTAGGGTTAATAAAGGGCGGCAATTTTCATTAAATGAAGTTATTAATTCGTTATTAAAGAAAGATATAGAAATATCCAATAAACTATCGAGGTAAGATATAATGAAAAAAACGGGAGACGACCGTAAATATTTAAATAACTTAACCTGCCAACCTCGTTACTTTGCTATCTTATCTCATAGTTGAACTGCACAACATAACTTATTCATTCGTTTTGAATTGACCTTCCTTAATTTTTTATCGGTTTTTTATAATAGTTTATTTTTTTGCAATAAAAATCCATATTTAACGTCATAGTTATATATGAAAAATGAAAATCGTATATTTGACCGGTTAGCCACCAGATCTTCGCTGCTCGATGCCTGGCGCATAATTCAAAAAAAGCGGAAAGCAGGCGGAATTGACGGGGTCAGCGTAGAATATTATGAAAAGGAATTTGAGCATAATATAGACAAGCTTTTGAAATGTCTTAAAAGCGGCGACTACGTGCCGGAGCCCTACGAACGGATCAAAATACCCAAAGACGGTGTTCCCGGTGAATATCGTCCCCTTTCCCTGCCGACCATCAACGATAAAATTGTTCAGCATGCCGCAAAACGGTTTCTGGAACCGATTTTTAATCCCCTGTTTCTTGATGTAACGTACATTCCGCACCCTAAAACAGTGAATGCGGAACAATTTAAATAACAGTTA
>CAZRLQ010000357.1:0-2536 GCA_964600725.1 uncultured Desulfobacterales bacterium | reverse complement strand
TCATCAACAGGTGGAATGTTAATTATATGCAGTATTATCAGTTAACAGGCTGAAAACACGAGGCAGATATAATCATTTCGCGAAAACTGAATGCAGGATTTAGATACAATATAAAAAATAAAGAAAGTCAACAGATATTGAAAATTTTTGTAATACTTACAACTTTTTATAGAGTTCAAATGCGGTTGTCCTGGGGTGCGATGAATTATCGTTTGATATTATTTTTTCTTTTTCTAATGATGCTCTTTATTCCTTTATCTGGAAAATGTAATGAAGGAGATGTAAAACAGGCATTTATTGAGTATACAAAAAAGGGATGTATCAACTGGACAGATGGATTTATCCGGGCAAAGGGCATCGGAATTCCTTCAAAAAACAGGTATGGTAAAAAACAATCAGCTTTAGAGACCGGAATGCAAATAGCAAGAAATAATCTGCTTGAAGTTGTAAAATGTGTAAGAATAAATGCCTTTTCAACGGTTAAAGATCTTACGTTTCAAAATGAAAATATTATATCTGAAATTAACAACATGGTTAAAAGCGCTCAAATAGCAGAGCAAAAATATATGTCGGATGGAATGGTGGAGGTTACCATCCAGTTGAGCATGTATGGAGGATTTGCCCAGCTTGTTCTGCCTAAAGAGATAAAACAGATAGAATCAATTAAAACTGTAGCAACTGAATTTAATGATAGTTCGGGAAATAGACCGGAGCATGAAGCTTATACCAAACTGGTGGTTGACGCAAGGGGTCTTGGCGCAAAACCGGCTATGGCTCCTACAATACAAAGTGAAAATGGCAGGGAGATATATGGCCCGGCCTTTGTCAGTCGGGAATTTGCCGTACAGCAGGGCATGGGTGTGTATGCCATGGGTCTTGCAGCAGTCGGAAACAACCGGAAAATCAATAATGATTCATTAATTATAAAAGCCCTGAGAATCAAGGAACCGGAAAATACCGACATTATTATCAGCAATACCGGGGCATCCAGAATCTTAAGCGTTTCAAGACATCTCTTATTGCTGAAAGAATGCCGTTTAATTATTCTGATTGATTAATATGTGCGGATATGCAAATGACCTTACGGCAGCCCAGGGCAATCCAAGAGTGACAAGCAATCCCTTGACAGTTAAAGGGATAAAAACCGAGGGAGCAGGACGGTCAAATATAATTATCAGCAACGCAGATGCTTCCCGGTTGCGCGCTGCTTCTGAAAATCTTTCCTTCTTGAAAAAATGCCGTGTAATGATTGTGGTTGATTAGTTCTTGTATTATTTTTTATTTATGGAAAGAGGAGATATGGTTTTTAGAAAACTTTTATTTGTTATGGCAGGCATTTGTGTCTTTTTTCTTTTTGCATGCGCCCCGAAACCTTTGAAGCCGGCTGCAGAATTCGATACCCCAATGCACCATATATCAACCGGTATGAAACTTTTAAAATCCGGAAATATTGATGGTGCATTTTTTGAATTCAACAGGGCAAAAGAGCTGGATCCTGAATACTCACCTGCCTATGCAGGGATAGGACTTGTTCATGGTTTCAGAAATGATTTTAAAAAAGGTCTGACAGCCATGACGGCAGCCGGTAAGTTTGCCAAAGATGGGGAGGAAGAGGCAGAAGCCAATGTTGGGTACATGCGGCTGTATATGATAGGCAAGGAAAAGATAGAAAAAAAATGGCTGAAATATGTGGAAAAGAGATTCAAAAGAGCTGTAAAAGCATCCCCGGATATGCCGGATCCTTACTTTTATATGGGTCTGGCCTATAAAATGAATTATGATTTCCAAAAGGCGGCAATTCAATTTTCCAAAGTACTCGATCTTGACAAGGGGTTTGTCGCTGAAGCTGATAAGGAATACGAAATTGTTCAGAAAATCGAAAGAGCCATGCCGGGCTCAAAAGTGGGTAAAAAGATCGCACTTGTTGAAAAGATAACCCGTGCCGATATCGCGGCTCTTTTTATTGAAGAGCTTAAAGTCGATCAGTATTTAAAAAAACGGACACCCAAAGAGTTTGACACTTCTTTCAAGAGTCCTGAAAAGAATTTTTATACAGGAGAGTATGTAAAGGCTCCATCAGCATTGGATATCGATAATCATGTACTTAAAGCGGATATTGATGCGGCAATTGAAACAGGCATAAAGGGGCTCCAGCCTTTTCCCGATCATAAATTCAGGCCATATAAAACCATAACCCGCGCAGAATATGCTATGATGCTGGAAGATATTCTGATCAAAATCACCGGTGTTGATGAACTGGCGACCAGATATATCGGAAGCATATCACCTTTTCCGGACCTGAGAAACGATTTGCCGTATTATAATGCCGTGATGATTTGCACAACCTGTGGTTTTATGGTTGCTGAGGATCTTGCAACTGGAGAGTTTAATCCCATGGGAACAATTTCAGGGGCAGATGCTCTTTTAAGTATTCGTGCATTTAAGACAGAGCTTCAAAAATATTAAGGGATTCTTGGTCAGCGCTTATGGAAAAGTGTTCTGCTTCAAGCCGGCAGCCACTCAACACTTATTTCAT
>CAZRLQ010000356.1:0-2537 GCA_964600725.1 uncultured Desulfobacterales bacterium | reverse complement strand
TCCTGTCCATGACACCATTGAAAAGACCTGGCGGCATCTTGATTTCTTTCAGCACTGTAAACGGCAGTTTAAATTGATACAAAATCGGCAGTTTAAAATGATACAGTAAATTAGTATTATATCTCATATTATCGGGCGATTGTCATTACTTGATTAAAATATGAGGTTCCAATGAAAGGAGAGAAGATGTACTGCCGAATAAAGACATTAACAGAGAACAAATCAATCCGGAAATGTGCAGACCGGCTGGGGATATCTCCGGTTACGGTCCAGAAGTATGCAAAGATGGACATGGAAGAAGCCTTAGCCTACTTTAATTGCCGTAACAGAAAGAGCCAGTTTGACCGTGCTTTAAGTTTTGTATTGGAGAAGCTTGGTGAAGATCACCGGATTAGTGCAGTTAAGTTGCACAGGAAGATAAAAGAGCAATATCCCGAGATCAAAGCCGGAGTAGGGCATTCCGGGATTACATCCGTCCCCTGCGGGAGAGTTTTAAAAATGAGAGAATAAGGCATTATGAGCCGGTTCTTGACATGGAACCAGGCAAACAAATCCAAGTGGACGGCGGGGAGATACAAGCCTCATTGAGCACTTCTGATGAGCACTTAAAAGTATATTTTTGGGTATTTGTATTATCATATTCCAGGATGATGTTTGTAAGTTTTCAGACCCGTCCCTACAACACCTCTGATTTTATCAAAGCCCACGTAGAGGCATATAACTATTTTGGCGGTATAGCAGCAGAATATGTTTACGACCAGACCAAACTTGTAGCACTCTCAGAGCAATACAGAGAAGTGATATACAATAATGATTTTTATCAATTTGCCATGAAGAGCGGTTTCACACCTCATGTATGTGAGGGGTATGACCCCGAGAGTAAAGGCAAAGTAGAAAGGGCAGTTGGCTACATCAAAGACAGTTTTTTCTGTGGAGATAGTTTTACAGGAATAGAACATATACGCAGCGAAGGTATGGAATGGCTAAACAACGTTGCAAATGTCCGCATACACGCAACAACAAGGCGCAAACCGATTGATATGTTCAGGGAAGAAAAAAAGTATCTGTTTAAGGCGAGTTTCATGGATGTTGCCCAAACTAGTATCCGGGTTGTAGACAAGACAGGATTAATCAGCTTCAAAGGGAATAAATATTCCGTACCTTTTGCGTACCAACGCAGGCAAGTTTCCCTTAAGGCAGAAGATTTTACTCTTAAAATATACGATTTAAAAAATCATGAAGAGATCGCCTCGCATACCATTCCTTCAACCAAAGGTGATATCCTCGTAAACAGAAATCATTACCGTGATTTAAAGAAAACGATAGATCGACTGCTTGAACAGACTGAAAGAGCATTTTATGATGTATGCTTCTCAGAGTTTATTATCAGCAGGGTAAGACAAGAGAACCCCAAGATAGTACGAGACCAGCTGCGAGGACTCCAGCGACTGCGTAAACAGTACAGTACGGCAGTCTGGAACAAAGCCGTAGATATTTTGAAAAATTTACCGATTTTAAGCTGCAGCAGAATCAAGAAAGTACTGGAACGAGTCCAAAAAAAACAGCAGCTGCCAACGATTACAAATAACAGCCATGCCCTGGCATGCCTTTATGCAGAGACTGATAGGCCAATAGCTACCTCGAGCTTAGACAGGCCCCTTGAGTTCTATCTGAAAGGAGACAACAAATGATTGAGGGCATAAAGGAAAATTTAAGAAGGGTAAGATGTTACCATTCAGCAAATGAGCTTGAGATAACCCTGCAGGCAGCTAGGGATAATGAAATGTCTTATATGCATTTTTTAGATGCACTTTTGCATAAAGAACTGGAAAAAAGGAAAGAGCAACGAATTATGCGGTATAAAAAAACAGCCAACTTCCCTTTGATAAAAACAGTGGAAGAATTTGATTTTACTTTTCAGACCAGCATAACAAAGAGGCAAATCAAAGAATGGCAGCAGTTAGACTGGCTGGAAAGAAGAGAAAATAAAATCTTTATGGGACCTCCAGGTGTTGGTAAAACGCATCTTGCCATAGCCTTAGCCTATACGGCTGTATTAAATCAATATAAAGTTAAGTTCTATACCATGAATGAATTAATGGAAGATATGGTATTTGCAAAAGAGGATGCTCGTTTTAATGATTTTATTAGAAAATTAATCAAACATGATTTAATAGTTATTGACGAGTTAGGCTACTTACCATTAAAACCTATCTTTGCTAATTTGTTTTTTGAATTTGTCAACGAATGTTATGAATATCGCTCGTTGATAATTACTTCAAATAAGTTGTTCAACGAATGGGATGCTGTTTTTGGCAACAGAACACTTGCAACAGCAATACTTGACAGACTGCTTCATCATGCAGAACCGGTTGTTATAGAAGGCGACAGTTATAGATTGAAAAACACAAGAAAGGAGTTTGATTTAAACGCTTATAGTAACATGACAAAAAAAGTGGAAAAATTAGTTGAAAAAGAGGAAAAAGTGTATTAATTTTAACTTCCGATTCTGTTACAGTTTTGACTGCCGTTGACAG
>CAZRLQ010000355.1:0-2550 GCA_964600725.1 uncultured Desulfobacterales bacterium | reverse complement strand
AGCTAACCGCACAGATCGAATAATTTTCTTTTCTTGTGGAACAGCTTCATGGAATCAACTCAACTTGAGTTGTTTTAAAAGCATCTGCTCCAATGTTGGAGAACCGTGATCCTTATATTCATATCGCACTTTGAGCGTTGGTTTTTTTATGTCAAGAATTCGTGGAAGATGAATCGGGGTGGCGAAAAGAACCAGGTCGCATTCGGCTTTTTCAATGGTGTATTCAAGATCGCGAATCTGATCATCGCTGTACCCCATGGCCGGCAGGACCAAATCAATATGTGGGAAATTACGGAAAGTATCTTTAATGGTACCCGCAGCAAAGGGTTTGGGGTCAACTATTTCAGCCGCTCCATACATTTTCGCCGCGATGACACCTGCTCCAAATGGCATCTCTCCATGGGTCAAGGTTGGCCCGTCTTCAACAATCAGAACTCGTTTTCCCCGGATCATTTCAGGCCTCCTCACAAGAACGGAAGACTCGGCAAGTACGATTTCAGCTTTTGGGTTGTGCTTTTTAATGTTTTTTCTGACCTGCTCCACTTTTTTCCGCAAAGCAGTGTCTACTTTGTTGATAATAGCTATATCCGCCATTATCATATTGGTTTCGCCGGGGTAATATAGAAGTTCATGACCTGCCCTGTGGGGATCAAAGACCACGATATGTACATCAGGGTAATAAAAAGGGGTGTCATTGTTTCCGCCGTCCCAGACAATCAGATCAGCCTCCTTTTCCGCTGATCTTAAAATCTGTCCGTAATCTATTCCAGCATAAACGATAATGCCCTGTTCCACCAAAGGTTCGTATTCTTCTCTTTCTTCAATGGTACACTGATTTTTTTCAAAATCTTCATAGGAGAAGAAGCGCTGTACCACTTGTCTTCGCAAATCACCGTACGGCATTGGATGTCGAACGGCCACAACATTTTTGCCCGTCTTTTTGATAATTTCACATACCTTCCTGGTGGTTTGAGATTTTCCGCAACCTGTTCTTACAGCGCAAACCGCTATTACAGGTTTTTTAGATTTAAGCATGGTATAGGTAGCGCCAATCAGGGTAAAATCAGCTCCCATTGCCATCGCAATAGATGCCTTGTGCATAACATCCGCATGAGTAACATCGCTGTAGGAAAAGGCGACCAGATCAACCTTGTATTTTCTGATTAGATCGGCTAACCGGTCTTCAGGATAGATGGGTATTCCATTTGGATAAATTTTTCCAGCCAGTTCGGCTGGATAGCAACGCCAGTCAATATTCGGTATCTGGGCGGCTGTGAAGGCAATCACATTGTATCGGACATTATCTTTGAAATATACGTTGAAATTGTGAAAATCTCTTCCAGCGGCTCCCATTATGATAACTTTTTCAGCCATAATAACTTTCGTTGTAACCTCTCAATAAGTTTTAGCACCTATATGCTTTCCCCTTTGAAAAAAGGGTGATTGACGGGGATTTTTCCATCTCCGCCCTAACTTTTTGAGAAGTTGCCTTTCGTCTTGCAAGAGGTATTAATTTGCAGATGCCCTGAGGAGGGTATCCTAAAATGGCTATTTTCCGCTTCAGACAGCCTCCTAAGTGAACCGTCAGGGCTATGTTTTTGCCTTTTCCGGCTGCCGCGTTTTGCTTTACGCAGGCAGATACGGGGCCGGGATTTGGCCATAAGCGAACGGGTTATCCCTTAATTTTTCTCAGTCTGATAGGTTTTTTTCGCTTCATATATGCCTTGTTGGAGTTCAGCAAACTTTTTAAGGCTCCTTTGGCAAGTCTGGCTGTCTCGTCATCCGGATAATAGGCTTTCAGATCTTTGATTTCCGGATAAACTTTGTCAATTGCTTCCCAAACATTAGGTGATATTTTTGCCTCCAGCGCATACATTGCCTCGCCTTTTTCAACAGCAATTAAACATTTATCACCTAATTTCTTTTCAAGGGATCTAATGGCTTCAACATCTTCATCACTCAATTTTGCCATCTTGGTATTATCCATAAGTCTTTTCCTCGTAATGTCGTATCATGTGTAAAATGCAGTGTTTAAGGTACTTGTCATTCCCGCGAAGGCGGGAATCCAGTATTTTTGGCTACTTCGGTGCTTCTGGATTCCCGCTTCCGCAGAGACGGCCATCTCTACGACATTACGTAGATGACATGACATTAGCGTTATTTAGGTTGACGTTTTTCATTTCTAAAATTTGCGAAAAAAGATTTCGCAAATTTTCTAAACTTTTCTATTTAGAAAACCTGTTTAAAATCAGCAACAAGTCTATCTATCTGTTTTAACATCAATTAATTAGCTGCCAGCGCTATGGCATGATTCATGCTGTAAATAAAGTAACAGAAGAAAAACAGCGTAGATATCTAATTGCGTATTTTATCACTTAAAGGGAAAAGATGGATCTATTCGAGAAACTGAAAGAGATGAAAATATTGCTCATAGATGACGACGAGTGGATAAGAGATTCGCTGAGCATATACTTTCAAAGTGAAGGATGCGATTTGAAGGCACTCGAGACTGCAGAAGAGGGTATGGAAGTACTTAGTGCCTGAACGAAA
>CAZRLQ010000354.1:0-2560 GCA_964600725.1 uncultured Desulfobacterales bacterium | reverse complement strand
CCGGGCTTGCAAAGTCAAAACTCCCAGTAGCGACCAAACGACATCGGGTTTTCATAATGCTAAGGAACGGGGGCAAAACGATTTCCCCATTCAGGCATCACAGCTTCAAGCCATTTTTGCCCGATCTAAAATTACAAAAATATTGAAATAGCTTGCTGTTCCTTCAACTTTTGTGATCTCAAACCGAACAAACCTGTCTGCAAACAGGCGGGCCTGACCTAAATCTGTGAGCTTATTTGCGAAAGTTGTTCCGTCTCCGTTCCTAATGTTTTACGCGAAAACAAGTACAACCGACAAGCCGGATGCGGGGAAACCGCATGCCCGGGTCTGGGTAGCGGACGACAAGGCTGCAAATTTTGCTGGTGAAAGTCCAGTCATGTCAATTGCTCGATTCAGACATGTGGCGATCAGAAATTTACAAACTCATTCTGAACCTGATGCCAACTAATAAGATGAATGATATTATCTGTATCAATGAGATATGTTCGAAAGCCTTTGACTTCCTTCCATTCCCCTTTTCCGCGTTTGCCTTTCCAGGGAGACGGTTCCGGTCTTGTTGGGGCATGAGCAGGGTAATTGCATCAAAATCCCAGATTCTTAAAAATCAAATAGTTACGTAATACAGAAAGCAGCTTGTCAGCTTTTATTTTTGAAGCATTGTAACCTATTGATTTATACAGAATCAAAAATCATGCCAAATTTTGATGCAATCGCCCTGTTTGCAAGGGCAGGAGACTTGACACCTCAATTTATATTTGTTAATAATCTGAAATTATGGAGAATTTAAAGGTTACAAAAAGGAGTTTAAATGGCATCCATTAATGAACAGATTCTCAGAACAACAAAGGAAATTGTTCTTAAGTTTATTGAGGGCGGCAGGGTTTCACCATCAGGCGTTCATGAGTTGTTTAAAAGTATTTATAATACAGTGGAAGAAAGTGTGAAGGATTTGGAAAAAAACAACAAAAAACAGAGTGAAACTCCAAATCAGACCCGGCCCTAAACTAATGACTCTTATTTCCTTACAAGTTAAGAACCGTTCATTTTTTACAACCTAATGGAGATAAAATTGGCATTCTGGAGAATAAGGGAAGAGTTGAGCCTTTCAAACAGGTTAAGAAGATCTTATTACGAGATTTTGAGAGATGAACTTGATCAGTTCATACTTAATTATGCGCTTAATGAGTCTTATAACAATTTTAAAAGAAAAAAGCTTCCTTATCCCTTTGTTGAAAAACGTGAATTAAAGCCACGTGCTCGAATTCCAGATGTGGAATATGAGCCCCAAAATGCCTTCTTAGTGATTTTTGTAGAAGATGTAATTCCTGATGAACACAAAAAATATATTAGATTTTTTGATGTCAACAGAACAACTAAGGCTAATCTTCTCCAATCTGAAATGCTTCCTCTTCTGGATAATTTTGACAGAAATCAAAAATATCTGGATTCAGTCCATTTTGTCGATTTTTTAAGTGTTTTACTTCCCGTTGATTATGCACTTCTTATTCAAAGAGATTTTGCCAGCAAATCAAAATACCGTTACAACCTTTCACACTTTCATGTACGAATCGATTGGCCGATTTCAGATGCTGCCGAGGACCTGGCTATCAATCTTCGATATATATCAAAAAATTTGTATGAAAAAGGGGATAAGTATGCGGAAGATATCCAGAAAAAATTTTTTGAGTATTATGGGCTTCCTGTTATGGCCGGAGGAAGGAGAACAGCGGCTATTGTTGCTTCCCAGTATTTAAAACAGATTCCATGTATAAATACTGTCTATGCAGGCAGCAGTGAAGCAAGAGCATTGATAAGGATTTCTGAAAGAGGTGTCTCAAAAGCTATTCTTATGAAGTTTACTGATAAAGAAACAGCTCATATTGCTTTAACCAACAATCTCGACCTGCAAACTTTTAAGGACAAATATGCAGTGGCCAGTGAAGATGCAGATAGCATCTGTATATTTCAAGCTACCTATTCCTATACAATACACTCAAGACCGCCTGAAGATGGCAAATTGAGAGAAATCAAGCCTGACTTACACTGGCTGACAGTCGACTCACAACATATACTTCCCAAGCCGTTTGAATGGAAGTGCCCTCCAATACCTATCAATTTAATCTATACCTGATTTTACTCAACCTTAAAAATTGCAATCTGTTCAGAAGGAAAGCCTTTTCTGATTCTATGAGACCTGTGGTGTAAGACGATGGGCTTTCTCCCATACTTTGAGTTTTCTAAAATCTCTCATCATCATCTTTTTTCAATGCTATTGTGTGAGCTGAAGTGCCTAAGGAATGGGGACAAAATAACTGACTCATAACTTCCCAATTCAAGCCATCTTTCAACTTTTGTGCCTATTTTCAGATCAGGAAAATCGAACAAACCTGATCTAAATCTGCGCGCTTACTTGTAAAAGTTATTCCGGACCCGTTTCTTTATTGGGCAAAAGGGTAAGTTTTCAAAGAGACTGTTTCTTGTCAACTACTGTCAGCCCTGCCTGCCGCAGGCAGGTAAAGCAGACAGCTTGTAAGTGAACTCAAACGGCTGCGCAATTGCC
>CAZRLQ010000353.1:0-2561 GCA_964600725.1 uncultured Desulfobacterales bacterium | reverse complement strand
ACCCTGCGGGAGTGCCGCTTTTACCTGATCTGCTGCGTTATCAAACGCCTGCAGTTTACATATACGGCTGCACGTTTGATGCCCTGCATCTTAGACAAAAGCAGCGCTTGCAGAATTTAGGCGCTGCACTTAACCACATTTGACAGTTTTTCGGATAGTGCCTGCGGCAAGTGAGCAGTTCGTTCTGTCCAGAATGAATATGAAAAAAAGCATTCATAATATTTTACGTTTCACGGTCAGGGTGGGTAGATTTAAAGTTTGTTCCCCTAAAAGATGGGCTGAAGACGGGATGCGAAAAGAGTGAGTTATTTATGAGTCTGTTGATTTATCAGCCAATGGATATGAATAGATTTTTCCTTTATAGTTTTCAACAATCAGCCTTCCGCTGTTCTCTCCTTTTATATATTCCGGGATAACAGGAACCTTTCCGCCCCCTCCGGGAAGATCAATCATGTAATAAGGCACACCAATCCCCGAAGTATACCCTCGGAGCGCTTTCATTATCTCAATGCCCTGATCAATCGTTGTCCTGAAGTGGCCTGTCCCCTTCACAAGATCAGCTTGATGAATATAGTATGGTTTCACCCTTATCATCAAAAGTTTTCGCATTAAGATCTTCATTATTGACAGGTCATCGTTTACACCCTTTAACAGGACAGTCTGACAACCAAGGGGAATGCCTGAATCCGCAAGAATGCAACAGGCTTTAGCCGACTCTGAATTGATTTCCATCGGGTGGTTAAAATGGGTATTTATATAAATCGGATGAAATTTTTTCAAGATACCTGCAAGTTTTTCAGTTACACGCTGTGGTAAAGTACAAGGCACTCTTGTATGTATGCGTATTATCTCTATATGAGGTATATCTCTGAGCTGTTTTAAAATTTTCTCCAGATCCTCATCTTCCAGAAGAAAAGGATCACCCCCGGAAATCAGCACATCCCGGACGGCTTTCTCCTTTCCAATGTAAAGTATCCCTTCTTTTATTGTATCATCATTGACCACAAAGGGTCTTCCGATCTTTCGCTTACGCATGCAGTATCGGCAGTACATGGCACACTGATTCGATACCATGAAAAGAACCCTGTCCGGATAGCGATGGATAAGGTTTGGAACCGGCGACTGAACTTCCTCGGAAAGAGGATCTTCCGCACATAAACTATCTTCGATTTCCATTTGATCCGGTACAGACTGTCTCCAGACAGGATCCATTGTCTTTCTTATCAAAGAAAGATAATAAGGATTTATACGCATGGGATACTGCTTTGCTACCCTGGAAACCGTTTTGACATCTATTGGAAGAAATTTATTAAGCTGACCTGCTGTACAAATACTGTCTGATAAAATCTCATGCCAGCCGGCAAAAGTTTTTTTAACGGGTAATATTTCAAAAAATTCTTCTGTCATAAATTTACTTGAGTTTTCGAAAAATAGTTTTAGTGTTTGGCATTATAATTGCTTAACCCAATCTTTAGTATCGGGTTTTGAGTTTTGAGTGATCAGTTTTGAAATCAGGAATGGGGACGAAATAACTTCTCTAACTATAAAATGCCCAAAAAATACGAAAAATTCTGATGCTTGCGGGGGCATACACAGGGGGCTGCCTCTGCTATTTTGCGCTAATATGCATCACGGCTCCAGAACTTTAGGCATTTTGGCTCACAAAATTAATAAAATAAATTATACTTCTAAAAAATAGCGAGAGTTTTGAATGAAGTCTGCTTCTATTTTTTACGCTTGGCAAAGCGCAGGAAAATTCTGTAATTTCCAGAATCAATATCATTTGGGATAGCGGAACCTTCCGGAACAAGCAGCACCACCACCCTGCTGCCGACAGGATCACCGCTGTACTTATCGCTTCTTCTGTCCGTTCTTCCGGCAGGTGGTTTCCCCTGCCCTCTTCTTGGAGGTCTGATGTTTAAAATAGCGGCTTCAATAAAATTGCCCGGACCTACACTTTTCCGAGGAGGCTGTCCGACAGGAGACGTTGCCCCGATGACGATATCCATATTTATTCCTTTGCTGTCTTGTTTGATAAAGAAAAAAGCCTTCTCTTCACAGCAGATAGACGAAAGCTGAAACAGGGCTCCAATGGAGCGAAAATTTTATTCTCTGCAGCTTCTTAGACCGCTGCAGCAAAGAAAAGTATACCAAAAACAGTAGATTAAGGGAATTTCCATAACAACTATGGTGATTCTTTATGCCTGCAAATTTAAATATTTGTACGAATTTGTCAACATATTCCCGAACATCATCAAGTTTTGGGTATTCGATCATAACAACCTTTCCCTCATGAGATCTTCCACATCAGCATTGCTGCAGCAATTCTAATTATGGAAATTGTCCTTATTTTACAGGCAAATATGAGATATTTGTATAATGTTACAGAGATTAAGCATGTACGCATATATTTTTATAAAATTAACCTGGCCAGGAAACGAATGTAATACCAGCAATGACAACTGAGGTTCCCTTTAAAAAGTTATCAATATTATTGCAAATATGCTTAATAGGCCTGTTCAATAACCTAAAATAGTCATTTTTTCTGATTTTAGCTGAAA
>CAZRLQ010000352.1:0-2579 GCA_964600725.1 uncultured Desulfobacterales bacterium | reverse complement strand
AAGATAGCCTGAAGATGAAATGCTGGATGTTCAACTTATTTCCGGACGACTCCTTGGCCGTTTAAGCTTTACGCGCTGTTCATCAGTTAAGTTGCAATTTTGCCCGTTTGGTTTTCCGTGCCATGGTTTACCCTCCGCAGTTTTTGGGAAGGATAACACACAAACGGCGAAATGTAAAGATTTTACTGAAACTTTATACTGGTCTAAGTGCTAAAGGCACTCCGTTGGTTTAGGCAAGATACCGCGGAATATTCCGCGCGTTCCAAGCTCTATCATTCAAAAACGGCTTTCCAATATTTTTTTCAGCAAACAGGTCCGTCAATGTAACCGAAAGCTGTTTAAAGGCTGCCGAAGTCATATCAGGAATACCGATCCACGGTTTATTCGTGGTTTTTAACGATTCGACAAAGCTCTATGGAACTGGATCGAGTGTTTTATTTTCGGCCGTCGAAAAACGGGATATTTCGTTTTACGAAAGCTGGATGGAACGAACATTCACGCATCAGCAAAGGCAAAAGACTGCACATTGTTGGAATCGGCAAATACTTTATTAACAGAAAGGAGGGCGGCATTTAGGATGAATAATAATATTGAACCGGTTAGACTCAGTCTCAACAGCGAATTTAAATTTAATTGTCATAAGAAACTCAAATGCTTTACTAAATGTTGCAGGGATATAAATATCTTACTTACCCCTTATGACATTATCAGATTAAAAAATCGTCTTCAACTTTCTTCTGAAGAATTTTTAGCATTATATACAAAACCGGAATTATTAGAGAAAACAGATTTACCCATCGTTACTTTAAAACTTTTAGATGACGATTTAAAATCATGTCCTTTTGTAAGAGATGATGGATGTATCGTTTATGAAGACAGGCCTACCACGTGCCGTTATTATCCGCTTGGTGTAGGTTCGTTAAGCCACAGGGAAGAGACTGACGAAGAAGGTTTCTTTTTTGTAATTCATGAACCTCACTGTCTTGGTTTCGATGAGGATAGGTCGTGGACGGTTCGTCAGTGGCGTAAAAATCAGGAACTCGATATTTATGACGAAATTAATTCAGGATGGACAGATCTAATTATAAGAAAGAGATCGTTTCCGAAAAATATCAAACTTACAGACCAAAGTAAAAAGATGTTTTTTTTAGCGAGCTATAATGCCGATAAATTCAAAAAATTTGTTTTTGAAAGCTCGTTTTTAAAACGTTTTGACATTGACAATGAAACAATAGAGGAAATCAAAAAAGATGAGGTAGAACTTTTGAAATTCAGCAGTAAATGGCTTAAAGAGATTTTCTTTAAAAGTAAGGAAATAAGTGAGCAGATAAAATCGACTGCTGTCGGTTAATCCTTAAGACTGTCACTTAAAATTCAGTTGCTTATAAATCAGCAAAGTAACATCTGAATAAGTTCGGGCATCCCCTTGCGCTTCCCCCTTTGAAAAAGGGGGATTGGGGGAATTTTCCTATTGATGCCCTAATTTTTTGAGAAGTTATGCAGTGAACGCTATATTTTTCTTCCTTAGCCTGCGCCGCACAATATGCACGGGCAGGCTTGGCTTTGAGAAGATTTAAGGGTCTTCAAAAGGACTCTAAAGCTTATTGGCCTGCTACCTCTTTTCCGCAATGCTTGCAAATTTTTGCCCTTTTCTTAATAATTTCAGCACAAAAGGGACACTCCCTCGTAAAGTATCTTTCATGTATTTTTTTTACGGCTTTATCGACGCTTTCCTGCAGAATCTTATTTCCAAATTTATAATTTCTTATCGGCTCCACTGCTTCCAATTCAGCCAGATCACCGATCATTTCCGCTGCCTTTAGCCTGACCCGAGACGGCTCGGTGGCATCTAAAAGAATTCTAACGACTGTGACCCAGTCCTTTTCTACATAACAGGTAGCAAGCAGGGAAAATCCTTTTTTTATAGACTCTTTTAATACCTCCTGCTGTGCAATAATTTCTTCATCAATAATCTGACCACGCCCGCCTATGGAACTAAATACAGGCATAAGTTCAAACTTATTCGTACCTGGATAGCATAAGCATCTGTACGAAGCTTGCTGAGCATAATGTTCCTTTAGATCATCCCATCCTTTCTTATATAAAGGACAGTCGTTATTGAAACATAAAAATAGATATGGAACACCCCACCCCAGTCCGTCTCCCACTGGAATACTAGGAACTTCCCATAATTTCATTTCTTCGCCGCACTGAGGACATACGGGTTTTTTTTCAGAGAGAATCTTTTCTAAAATCTGTTCCTTGGTTTCAAAAGCCATTGGTTTGCCTTTCTTTTATATGCTTGGGTTTTCGAAAAATAGTTTTAGTGTTTGGCATTATAATTGCTTAACCCAATCTTTAGTATCGAGTTTTGAATGATGAGTTTTGAGATTGGAAATGGGGACGAAATAACTTCTCTAACTATAAAATGCCCAAAAAATACAAAATTTCTGATGCTTGCGGGGGGGGGCAGCCACAGAGGGCTGCCCCCCGCTATTTTGTGCTAATATGCATCACGGCTCCGGGTGATGCTTGTTTATGGGAGTTATTTCATCCCCGTTCCTTAGGCATTTTTCTCA
>CAZRLQ010000351.1:0-2586 GCA_964600725.1 uncultured Desulfobacterales bacterium | reverse complement strand
TGTGCCTTTTCAGACAAAAAAATTATTGATCTCTGCCGCCATCTTGCTGTCTGAGACCACGGTATCAATCATACATCTGTCAATGGCGATTTTAGCGCTTTCCTTGCAAAGACAGCTTTTGGGATCCTGAACTATGGCGCTGCCTCCATTTCTGAGAATCTCGCTAAGCCCCTCAACCCCGTCATTACTCGACCCGGAAAGAATTGCACCTGCAGCATGCTCCCTGAAAGTTTCAGCAATGGAAAACATCAGCATATTTATTGAACCTCTTCGATCAGGAAAGGGAGAAGAGGCTACCCGTAAAAAATAGATACTGTTTAAAGAATAGAGAGTTAAATATTCCTCACCTGATGCAAAGTAGCAGACACCTCCTTCTATGGGTTCCCGGTCTTTGGCCCGCTTAACCCTTAAATAACTGTAATCAGCCAGGTACCTGACAAAAGCATCAACATGCTGCGGAGCTGCATACAGCACTACTAAAAACGCTGCAGGAAGATCAGGCTTCAAATAGGGAATAATTTTTAAAAGAGCGCCGTATCCGCCCTCGGCAGCGCCAATGGCAAATATATAATCACACCTTATCTTTTTATCCTTCTTTGGATATTTATTTTTAGAAATCGATCTTAGATATCTGACTGTTTCAATCTCAACCTCGGCAGCAAGGATAACCTTTTTAATTATATTCTGCTGCTGTTTCTCAAGATCAATATCTATGAACCTGGAGGGCTTTTTGATAAAATCAACAGCTCCATATTTTAATGCATCAAAAGTCTTCCTTGCGCCCTCATGGGTCAGAGTGCTTAACATTACTGCAGGTGTAGGATTTCCAATCATAACATGTTTTAAAGTTGTCAGACCGTCCATTACCGGCATATTGATATCCAATGTGACCACATCAGGATTCAAACCGGCGATCATTTCCAGCGCCTCCGCACCATTTTCCGCCTCCCCTGCCACTTCTATATTATCGGATGCATCAAAGATATTGCGGATAACCCGCCGTATAAACTTAGAATCATCGACGATCAACAGCTTATAAATTCTTTTATCCGGCATACTCTTTTTGTTAACGCCATCTAATAAAACATTTTCTTCCGAAGTTTCATTTCCAACAGTCAGATTTAAAAGTCTGACTCTCTGTTTGCAAATGCTGCATTTAAAATTATCTATATTTCCCTGTTTCTTATCAAACGGCAGCTTATATTTTTCCCCACATTCCTCACAAAAATAGATCACGTTGACTCTCCATGATTTTCGGAAACAATCAGATATTAAACTATAATATAATCGGCGAGCAGGAAATTTATCTTAAAAAAAATATAAAAAGTTATTGTATTACTGATTGAATCAGCAGCCGCAACGCGTCATTAATATATGTTTCATTTACTGCTGAAGCTTAAAGCCTGCTTAAAAAACCTCTCTTTTACCCAATTCCAATATCAGGCATAAATTTTGCGTTATAAAGTAAAACTTTAGCACCATATTTTCCCTTCCCTGATCTTGAGCAAAATTAAAGATTTTCAAACAGGATCATAAAAAAGGAGCCTAATATATTCAAAGCTCAAGGATTATTCTCACCCATTAGTATAGATTGCATCAAATTTCACGAAAAGGGTCTTGCTTTAAAAACTTGAAGAATTGCCTATTTCACCGAATCTGCTGTGCTGCCAGCGGTTTGAAGTATTAGAATACGTCTTCGCTGCCAATGCCTTGTATATTCGGCAAATCCAAAAATCGCTCAATTTGAGTTTGACAAGACAGTTTTTGTTAGAGTAATGACGAAGCGGTGTCTTATCGTGGCTTCCGCCAGAAATTCATATCTTGGGCTGTAATTCATGGTGATAGTTTTAACCAACGTTCGTGATTTACACCCCGATTGGAGTAAAACAAAGACTCCGTTGTAAGCTTGGGAGGATGGGAATCCGAACTGCCGGACAGGGATAAAACTCGGTGGGCCATCCAAACTGTAAAGGATTCCGACATAAGACTATCTGCTCTGGCCATACCGGATAGGCAAAGCTCGGTGAGCTATCCAAACTGTAAAAAATTTTGACAGCTATTTTTTCCTGATTTTTCCAATTGTTTTCCCATCCCTTGTGAGTGTTTCCCTGTAATCCCAATAACGACAACGCTTCCCCAGGTCATTACCTCAATAAAGAGAAGAGAATTGCCTTACCAAAAGGTATCAGTATTGTTTGCGGAGACAGACTGTCAAAGACGATAAAGGTTTAAATTACATGAATTATCAAATAGTTAAATTCTTGGCATATTGTTTGCAAAAAATAAAGACCAAATAGGTCCCATTTCAAATTTATCAACCTTAAAGAAAAGATGAGGTGAGGAGGAAAAGATATGAAGAAGTGGTTTGAGGTTAAACGAAAAAACCTTGCCGGAAATAGAAAAAAGCATAAGAAACCAAGGTTCATTATGGATTGGTGTGGTAATCCATGATGAACAGCTATTAGCACTTAGATTCTAACTGTTGGGTATTAACTGCTAAAACTCGATAATCAAGTTTTTTTATAAGTTACTGAATTTATTAGAATACAAAAAAGCTCTTTCAAACACATCAGGCTAATAAAATCA
>CAZRLQ010000350.1:0-2589 GCA_964600725.1 uncultured Desulfobacterales bacterium | reverse complement strand
ATAAGCATCATAGTTTTTTTCGAAAACTCAAGTATATTCACTTAAAATATGTAGAAATTTTCAGATTCATACTCACCTGTTCCATGGTTTTTGATTTGTTCTGAAAAGAAAGGTCTTCAATACAGAAAAGGTCGGGTGAATTCTGGATATCGGCTAACAGACTTTTTAGTTTGCCGTATTGGCCGTTTACTGTAAATATTGTGGCATATCTCCATATAGAAAGGACTTCTATTTTTTGGGGAGAAAATGTCATTCTGTCCACAGATAATCCATGTCTTGCAATCATTTCATTCAAGACTTTAACTTTGTTGGTAAATGCAAATTTATAAGGCAGTTTTCCCACAAATACCTGCAATGATTCTTTTGCATGAATATATTTTTCTATTTTATCGTTTTTTTTAGATGGCTTTGTAATCTTCTTTCTATCCGATAAATAAAGAGTTTGCAGCTTGTCGATCTTTTTTTGCTGATTTTTGATAAAACCAAAGTAAAATAACAGATTAAACAGAAGGATACCAAGACAGATCCCGACAAAAATCTTTCTCAATCGAAATACTGCAATCAGTCGATCAATTTCCATCTTAATAGCCTCTAACGCTTTTCCACTGATTGTGCTATAATTTTTCCAAGATTTCCATACATCTTATCCTGAAAAAGTTTATCCCAGAAAAATGTACTTTCTATCTCAAATAGAACTATTTGTATTTTTCCTCCGTCTGTTCTGGTTGCCCTATCTTCTTGAGCAACGCTGAGATTCATCAACACAATTTTCTTAAAGATGTCTGCTTCCTCCAGATTCTTTAAAAACAGAGTAATTTTATTAACAGACCTGGCAAAGCCTTTTAAAATAAGTTTATCAAAATTGTTTGAGATCGATAAATTTTTCAAAATAATGCTTTCCGGCATCCTGTTTTCAATTGTATCCAGTACTTGATCCCAGGGGAATATATCATTTGCTATTAATCTGTTTGCAAAGACAATCTTATCCTGCGTAGTTTCAATCTCTTTTTCCCCAATAATCATCTTGCTTTCTTTTTTGTCTTTTTCCTTTTCAGCCAGAATATGCCCAAGCCGTTCAATCTTTTTTTCACATTCAAGTATCTCTTTATGGTAGCGAAAAACCAGATAAATATTATTGAGTATAAAAAAGAACAGGAGTATGCTTATGCCTGTAAGCAAATATTTTACAATACGTTTATAGCGATACTCAAAAGTAGACAGATTGACCTTTACTGGTTCCAATTTTTCTTTCTTTACGAACTATCCCACATTTCGCTCTTTGCGCTCTAACTATTTGAATTTATTAAACCCTAATATTCAGATATATAAAAGGGTATCAAAAAACCTGCTTAATTTTCAAAGTGTTGCAGAGACAAGCGGAATGCAGGAACTATAGATTTTCAGATAATTAATTTCACAAGGCCGGACTGAAAGCACGGGCCTGACCTCATTGAACAAGACTTTGGGCAGCACCAATGGCTGAAACAAAAGACGAAAGCATATCTTCCTCCCTGGCACCATTAGAGCCGGCAGCCATCTTTGTGGGTTGACTTTCATCTATAATAAGTCGAGTTGCATCAATGAAGGAAACCTTCAGGTCGCAGATATTTTTAATTTTTTCTTCAATCTCTCTATAAGAACCGACCTGGCTGCCTATATACAGCTTTTCAAGCTTTTTATCAGGATTTATATTCATATAATGTTGAATAATCAAATCAATATCCTGGACAAAATAGATATCGGAACCTCCCCTTCTAACACCATGATAAAAGATTAACTGAGCATCTTCGAATACAAAAAAGGAATGGTAATTCTCAAAAATACCGATAAAAACAATAATACCATCAGTATCAATCTGATTACGATAAAAATTAAAATGGTTGATACTGGCTGGTTGAATAATTTCAGCACTGATCTTTAATTTCTTCAAATTCAACTCATAATCTTTTATCACATCTTGAAGCCCGACAGCAATAAGCAAGTTTTCTCCGCCATCCATATTCCGGCCAACCAGACTATAAGAAATCCTGGCTCGTTCCACGGGAAAACGAAATGACTTTTTGGCCCACCATGAAATCATCTTTTCTGTTTCTAAACCTGACTTGGGCAGATCGTTAAATTTCTGAATTGAAATCTTCACAATATCGTTCGGTACCGATAGGCCTATACGTGAAACTCTGCCTTTAATGCGCCCCAGTACTCTTTTAATAGTTTCAAGAAATTTCTGGGAATCATTGATATTTTTTTCATTGTAAGACGGACTGATTGTGCCTTTATGAAAGAATTCCGTTTCACGTTGTAAAAGCCGCCAACCATTTTTATCCTTTTTTAGCTGGACAGCTTTAACCGCGGATTCATTTATTTCAAACCCGGTTAAAGGCATTTTCAATCTCAGCATAATCTTTACGCTATAGTATTTAGAACCGGTGATCAGGACCTTTACAAAACGCACCTTTTCGTCCAAATTCCGCGCCTGCAAGCGACGTGCCTGCTGCGGACAGACATAGTTTGATCGAAAAGTTGCGTCAGCGCTATTGATTCTGATTCATCAACAGGGGGAATGTTAATTATATGCAGTATTATCAATTA
>CAZRLQ010000349.1:0-2629 GCA_964600725.1 uncultured Desulfobacterales bacterium | reverse complement strand
TTTATGAGTCGAAGTGCCTAAGAGTTAAGAAATTCTGCTATTTTATATTGGTTCTTTAGTGTTAGCAATGCATAGGGATACAAACTTTCTGCGGCTTTGGGTTATCAATCAGCATACCGAAGGTGTACCACAACTCTTAGGCACTCTAATTAAGCGTTTTGACAGAACTATATGCGCAGCAGCAGGAGAAATTATGAAAATTTCAGGTGCCGGGGGATCAAAAGGCGGTACGGGCAGGTTTTTTATTGGGTTGGTTATGTTAATTGCCGGTGGGTATCTCTTTCTAACCTCAATTAAAATAACACATCGATTTAATTTTGGTTATTCAATTTATTCTTTTGGTTCTTACAAGTTTACGACAGGTATGGTATTATTTCCTATGATAATCGGAATTGGATTGGTATTTTACAATTCCCGCAACCTGCTTGGTTGGATTTTGAGTATTGCATCCATAGCAATGCTTGGATTTGGGGTTATTTCGAGCATTCAGTTTAGAATGAGCGGTATGTCGGCCTTTGAATTAATCATGATTTTGATTCTATTTATCGGGGGCATAGGTCTGTTCTTAAGTTCCTTAAGAAATTATGAGTGAAGACCGCTGCTTTATCTCGACAATGCAAGCCTGTTTTAATTATGGTGCAGCCTCCTGTATTGATAACAATTACACCTAAATCCTGCAGGCGCTGCTTTTGCCCTGCAGGATTGAAGTTTTAGTAAAAAACTTTTCCATTGATGTTTTCAGAAACATTTTTTCAACTGCCTGTATTGTTTTGTAGGAACTGCTGAGTTTTCTATGTATGGAATAAAAAATAGCGGGTTTACACTTCTTGAACTTCTGGTGGTGCTAACTATTATCGCTGTTTCTTCTGCCTTTGTCGTGCCGAGGTTTGTCGGAACCTTGGCCGGCATGAGATTAAAGACATCTGCAAAAAAAATTTCCGCTTCTTTAAGGTATGCGAGAAGCAGGGCCATATCGGAGATGACGACCTGCTGCGCTCTTTTTGATCTTGACAAAAACAGATTGTCCGTTTTTACAGAGACCGAAGATTCTGAAGAAAATTTAAAACATAATCAGGATGATGATTCAAAGGATGATACCGAAGATAAGGTCTTAATGAAAAAGTATGAGTTGCCCGAAGGTATTATATTTGAAAAGGCCGGTTTTGGAAAAGAGATGATGGAAACAGGTCTGTTTCGGATCGATTTTTTTCAAAGCGGCGGCAATACAGGAGGAGATGTGATATTGGCCGATGATCGCGGCAAGCAATATCGAATCAGAGTTGATTTTATTACCGGAGCGGTTAAAATTGAGATTCCCGATCAGCTATAATGGATGCAAAAGAGGGTTTACTCTTATTGAAATCCTGGTTGCTATGATGATATTGGCGATTTCTCTTGTGGTAATATTGCAGCTTTTTTCCGCTGGATTAAAATCAAGCGGATTATCGGATAATTATACACGCGCTATATTTCATGCAAGAGAAAAAATGGAAGAACTTCTTATTCCCGATGAATTTAATTGCGGTTTTTTGGAAGGTGATTTCGGCGATGGATTTATCTGGAGAGCCGAAATTGTTTGTCCTGATGACGCAGAAGAAGAGGAGGCTGTTCCGCCGGAAGAACTCATCACCATAAGGGTGGGCGTTAGCTGGAAAGAATGGGGGCGCAGAAAAAGTTTTGAAATAAGTACAATAAAGGTCGGCAAATTAATATTAGAGGACACATAAAGACTGTGCCTGATTCAGATCGGGGATTTACCCTTTTAGAACTTTTGATATCTCTTACAATAGTCGCTATAATTCTCGTGCTTATTTTCGGAGCATTGCGAATTGGAATCCGGGCATGGGAAAAAGGAGAAGCAGGCATTGAAACCCATCAGAGACGGCGGATCGTCCTTGATCTTGTCAGGCGGCAGCTTGTGTCGATTGTTTTGCGCAAGATAAAAGAGGGTGGCAAAGAGCCTTTTTTTTTAAAAGGGGATGACAAGTCCATGGAATTTGTCTCCAATATGTCGATGGTGCCTGGTAATTCCTTTGGCATGGTCTATGTGAAATATATCATTCAAATAGATGACGAAGTATCTAAAGAAGATTCTTCTGAAAAGGACCGTCTTCTTTTTTATGAAAAAAACCTCGTCTTGATTAAAAAAGATGAAGATATCAGTGAGGCGGATGAAGATCTGTTTTACGAACTTATACCGCGGGCGGAAAGCATCATCTTTGAATATCTGGGCAACACCGACCAGGAGCCTTTAGAATGGCAGCAAATATGGGACCCCGAAGTTGAAAAGAGGTTCCCGGTGGCTGTCAGAATAAGCGTGAAAGAAAAGAGCGACTCAGCACCGATTTATGTTATCGTACGGCTGTCGGCAGATGCCTTATCATGAAAGTTTGAGAAGCTTTGGAGCAGCGGTTAGACAAAATGGGGCGTTTTGAAATCAGCTCCGATAAATGAATATGTTAATTTATGAGGATTTTCGTTCGAGATCAAGGCATGCGAAAAGACCATAAATCAACAGATTCATAAATAAAGGATATAATGAAGAGGTATGCCGCAGATAATAAAGGTATTGCACTGTTTCTGGTTTTATGGGTTCTGGTGCTTCTTATGGTGATTGTCGGTGAGTTTT
>CAZRLQ010000348.1:0-2633 GCA_964600725.1 uncultured Desulfobacterales bacterium | reverse complement strand
TCATCCCCCACCTTCACTATCGCTCAGGAAGGGGTCTTCTCGGCGGGTAGATAAATTTTCATGAAGATGAGAGGATGAGAAGATAAGAGAATAAACAGGCTGCCTAAGCGTATCTCCTTTCGCAATTGTCAGACAGAGCATATATTTGCCGAAAATTTGCGATAATTTAAACTGAAGCTCACGCTTTTGCAGCCGATTTGTCAGTTTTAAACAGCTTTTCGGCTTATATTCTACAAAACCTTTGTCATAAGCGGAATGGCGACCAGAGTACCTATTGAACTGCCCAGATTTGTAAAAACCACAACCATTAGTATTCTGGTCACTTTGTTTTTCCAGAATCCTTTTATGGAAAGGATATCTTCTGAAAGATTTTCAAAGTCCTTAACTCTTGGTTTTCTGGAAAAGGTTTCTACTAATCCTGAAACCCACCCCGCTGCAATCATTGGATTTAAGGAGGTAAGAGGTGCAGCGACAATGGAAGATAATATTGTCAGGGGGTGTGCCAGGGCAATGATGGCGCCGAAGCCGGCCAGCAGACCATTTGCAGCAAGCCACCATGTTATCATATGTGTGCCTGCATCAGCCCCCCGGTAAAAAAAGCCGAATCCAACAAGGGCAATGATGCATACTGGTAAAATCCATTTAAAAAGGGTATGTGAAATTTTTTTGGGGGGAATTTTTTCAAGTTCGTTCAGATCTGAATCGGCTTCCATGTATTTTTTAATTCCCGGTACATGGCCTGCGCCAACAACTGCAACAATCTTTTTACCTGGAGCTGTTTTTACTTTTTGTGCAAGATATCTGTCTCTTTCATCGATAAGAATGGTTTTTAAAACAGGAAGCGATTTTCCGACTTCGGCTAAAACTGACTGAAGCATGTCTTCCTGTTTCATTTTTTCAACATCTTCTTTATTGATGTCATCCATTTTTCCAAGGGATAAAAATATCTGAAACAATAACTTCAGCTTGTCCCAGGATCCCATGGCTCTCCAGACTTTTGACAGCGTAATACGGATATCTCTATCCGCGAGGTGGATTTTTGCATTTAAAGCTTTGGCGGATTCTATAGCCCGAATCATTTCTTCACCAGGCTTTACGTCAAGTTTTTTAGCAATCTTTTTTTGAAATGATGCCAAAAGAAGGTTTGAAAGCAGGAGAAAGGATTTTTTTTCTTTGATTACCTTAACGATATCCATCTCTTGCCACCGATTCTTTTGACGAATCGTATGGTACCTGGCCTGGCAAAGTTCAACGCAGACAGTATCGGGTCTTTCTTTTTCTATAACCGAAGCTACAAGCTCGGTACTCTCTTTTGATACGTGAGCTGTTCCTAAAAGTATTATTTCTTTGTCTTGAAAAATAAGATGATGTATCATATTGTTGTTTGTTATCGGCATAAGTTTTATGGGCCTTTAGATGAGTCTGTTTGAAAAATCTATAAATAGTCTGTAAAAGCGTGAGAGCGGTTTGATCTGCCGCAAATTTTCGGCAAACATAGCTTGTATTTATCTTTTGTAAAATCACTTAATAATTATAATATCAATATCAAAGAATTGCAACCGGAGATTATAGTCAATGATACATCAGACTCAACTCGATACCGAAAACCACTTAATCAAAAAAAAGCCTTATTACCTTGAAACGGGTGATGAAGTCGGTATATTTGAGGCTGCTTATGATGCAAGACTTCCTGTCATGCTTAAAGGACCGACTGGATGTGGTAAAACCAGGTTTGTAGAGTATATGTCTTATCGATTAAAACGTCCGATAATAACGGTTGCCTGTCATGAAGATCTGTTTGCTTCCGACCTGATTGGAAGATTTCTTTTAAAAAATGATGAAACAGTCTGGGTAGACGGACCATTGACCAAAGCGGTACGCATGGGCGCCATATGCTATTTTGATGAAATCGTAGAGGCGCGTAAGGATACGACAGTGGTCATTCATCCCTTGTCAGATGACCGAAGAACGCTTACGATTGATAAAAAAGGCGAGACCATAAAAGCTCACAAAGATTTTATTCTGGTGACATCATATAATCCGGGATATCAGTCCGTCTTGAAAGATCTAAAGCAGAGTACACGCCAGCGTTTTGTTTCTCTTGAATTTGATTATCCTGACGCTGATGATGAAGCAAAGATCGTCTCAAGCGAAAGCGATATTGATATGGAAACAGCCCAAAAGCTTGTAGCGCTGGCGGGGAAAATAAGAAATATCAGGGAGTACGGTTTGACCGAAGGAGCAAGTACCCGTTTATTGATTTATGCTGCAAGGTTAATAAGAAGAAAGATACCTGTTCATGAAGCCTGCAGATCTGCCATTTGTCTTCCCCTTACCGATGACAAAGGGCTTCAGGAAACCTTGAACGATCTGGTTGGAGATATTTTTTAAAGGTTGCATCCGGTTGAGGGAGGCGGTCCGGCTAATGTCCGCCTCTGAAAGTCCTGCGCTCTGCGGAGGGAGCAGTCACAAAATGACGCCTTAGGCAAAAGCAACGCTTGCAGAATTTAGGTATGATGCTTATCAATAAACAATGGTATAAATTTTGCTACGTGCATAAGGGTGCGGTGCGGACAGTTTTTTAAAAATGCCCGCCGCAGCGGTCTATGGCCTGATGCTGAAGCCGTTCACAG
>CAZRLQ010000347.1:0-2639 GCA_964600725.1 uncultured Desulfobacterales bacterium | reverse complement strand
TGAAACATGAGGCAGATATAATCATTTCGCGAAAACTGAATGCAGGATTTAGGTAACGAGCTAAACAATTATTAACCTTAAAAGGAGGATTAAATCAATGGCTTATAATGCTGTAGAAATGGCTGACTGGCAGATTTCCGAGGCAGCGGAAAAGAATATGCCGACCCCTGAAGAATGGGGGAATAAGCTCGGTCTTGAAAAAGATGAAGTGCTTCCTATGGGCAGACTGGCAAAACTTGATTTTCTCAAAATAATTAATCGGTTGAAGGATAAACCTGATGGAAAGTATGTTGAAGTTACTGCCATCACACCCACACCCCTGGGTGAAGGGAAAAGCACTACTTCCGTTGGTCTTATGGAAGGTCTTGGTAAGCGGGGCAAGAATGTAGGCGGCTGCCTTAGACAGCCTTCAGGCGGTCCTACAATGAACGTCAAAGGGACAGCGGCAGGAGGAGGTAATTCACTGTTGATACCCATGACCGAATTTTCACTTGGATTAACCGGCGATATCAATGATATCATGAATGCCCACAACCTGGCCATGGTGGCTATGACAGCCCGTATGCAGCATGAACGTAACTATAATGATGAACAGCTGCAAAGACTTACCGGCATGAGACGTCTCGATATAAATCCTACCCGTGTGGAAATGGGATGGGTTATCGACTTTTGTGCCCAGGCATTGAGAAATATCATCATAGGCATAGGCGGTCGTTTTGACGGATTTACAATGCAGTCGAAGTTCGGTATCGCAGTGGGCTCTGAATGTATGGCGATTCTCTCTATTGTCAGAGACCTCGCGGATTTGAGAAAACGTCTTGATGAGATTACAGTTGCATTTGATAAGGCAGGAAATCCCGTTACCACCGGCGATCTGGAGGTAGGCGGTGCAATGACCGCATTTATGCGAAATACGATCAACCCGACACTTTTAAGTACTGCTGAATATCAGCCATGCATGGTACATGCCGGTCCCTTTGCAAATATCGCTGTTGGACAGTCTTCCATCATCGCAGACAGAATCGGTCTGAAGATGTTTGACTATCATGTCACTGAAAGCGGGTTTGCAGCAGATATCGGCTTTGAAAAATTCTGGAACGTCAAATGCCGTAACAGTGGATTAAAACCGCATGTATCCGTACTGACAACAACGATTCGTGCCCTTAAAATGCATGGCGGAGGTCCCAAAGTTGTAGCCGGTTTAGCCCTTCCCGACGAATACACCAGTGAAAATCTGGGTCTGGTCGAAAAGGGTATAGAGAACATGGTCCATCATATTAAAACGATTCGAAAAGCAGGTATTAATCCGGTTGTCTGTGTCAACTGTTTTCATACGGATACGGATGCAGAGGTCGAAATAGTTAGAAAAGCAGCAGAAGCAGCCGGTGCCCGCTGTGCTAAATCCACCCATTGGGCGGATGGCGGTGACGGAGCACTGGAACTCGCAGATGCAGTCATCGATGCCTGCAACGATGAAAATGATTTTAAATACCTTTATCCTCTTGAAATGAAGCTGCGTGACCGTGTCGAAGTGATAGCAAAAGAGGTTTACGGAGCCGATGGCGTGGCCTGGAGTCCAGAGGCCGAATCCAAGGCCAAGATGCTTGAGAAAGATCCCAAGTATGCCGATTATTCAACCATGATGGTAAAGACTCATCTGAGCCTGACTCATGATCCGGTAGTTAAGGGCGTTCCCACGGGATGGACTCTTCCCATTCGTGACGTATTGATCTATTCAGGCGCTAAATTCCTATGCCCCTGTGCTGGAACCATCAGCCTTATGCCAGGCACTGGATCAAATCCGGCCTTCAGAAGAATAGATGTTGACACCGAAACAGGCAAGGTGAGCGGTCTGTTCTAAAATTTGCAAAAATGTTTTATTTTATAAAAGGGTCTGACTAAATTTTAGCGGGCCCTTTTTTGTTTTAATGGTCGCCTTTAGAAATTAGAAATTACGAATTTTTGACATTATAGTTTAGGCGGTTGAACCGTAAAATTTTAGTAATTTTTAATAATCTGCAATAAGCAATAAAAGGTGATATCTTGAATATCAAACTCGATCTTCAAAAGCATTGTATTGAAACAGAAATAAAAAAACTTCATAATCATTTGATTTCTCAATATTTCAAATCTATTGATAATAGAAAGCAGCTCGAATCAAAGATAGAACTTTTGCAAAATGCACTGGAAAATTTTGATTTTGGACGGTTAAGGAGCACTTATATTGAGCTTGCAGGCAATTATGATAATGATGTAATTCTTTCATATGATGAGAATAAACATCCGGAAATTAAAATAAATGGCGTCAAAATATCAATGTAATAAGGAAGGGAGTCTAAGTGGAAAAGTGTGAGATCGGCAACTTCTCAATAAGTCATGGCACCTATGTACCTCCCCCTTTGAAAAA
Organism: uncultured Desulfobacterales bacterium; assembly: GCA_964600725.1. Taxonomy (GTDB): domain Bacteria; phylum Desulfobacterota; class Desulfobacteria; order Desulfobacterales; family CAZRLQ01; genus CAZRLQ01. The sequence goes on along the minus strand of CAZRLQ010000347.1, from coordinate 232 downwards.
GGGGAATTGAGGGTGATTTTCCCATCGTTGTCCTAACTTTTTGAGAAATTATTTCTAAAAAATTATGAAGCCGGCTGTAAGGCATCAGTACCATCTACCATCTACCGGCTGAGAAAAATACAACCCAAAACCTGCATAAACTATTTTCAAAAAGAAAATTATGCTTTTAATATCAATGAATTATAGAAATGTTGTACTTGCATAACACGCATCGGTTTGATGCGGCCATAAA
>CAZRLQ010000346.1:0-2655 GCA_964600725.1 uncultured Desulfobacterales bacterium | reverse complement strand
TTCAGCCTGTTAATTGATAATACTGCATATAATTAACATTCCCCCTGTTGATGAAGCAGAATTTAGGTTTTATTTATAATTCATCAGCAGCCGCATCCCTTAATAATCATATCTCAAACCAATAAAAAAACTTCTTCCCGGCATGGGATACCCTTGAACATATTCATATTCTCTATCCAGCAGGTTTTTGATCTCTCCTTTTAAAGTAACATTTCCAAATTTCTCAAAATCTAAAACCTTTTTGCTGACAGTAAGACTGGCAACAGTAAATCCTCCTTTTTCAATAACAGGTGCAGGCCAGTTGCCGCTTTCAAAATCCATAATTTTCTGGTGACCGGTATAAGCGAAATTCAGATTGGCTGAAAGGCCTTTTAAATCAGAGACTGTAATGCCGTAGGATGCATTGAGCTTCGATGTATATAAAAGATCTTTATCTGTTTCATCATCTTCAAATTCAGTAAGGTAAACAAAGTTGGCATACGGCTTTATTTCAAAGTCCAGGTTTAAAAAGGTTCCGATATCAAAAGAGAAATCACCCTCAAATCCTGATATGGCGGCATCACTAATATTATCCCAGGATCTGGTATAACCGGGCAGAGTGGTACTTTCAATCTTATCCTCAAAATCAGTATAAAAATATGTAAAAGAAGAATTAAGGAAATCATAAAAAAAGTCGATTCCGGCCTCATAGGTGCTGCTCTTTTCTGGATCCAGGTCAGGATTGCCTTTATAATGGTAACCCCATACATAATAATCAGAGGCCATCTGCTCGGCGGCAGGCATAACAAATGCCTCCCCATAGTTGGCTCTTAGCTTTAAATAATCGGTAAGAAGATAAGCCATGCCGATCTGGGGAGAAAAGTTATCATCATCTTCGGTTTTTCCCTTAGGTTCTTTTACTTCAACTTCATAATCGTCATATCTCAATCCACCGGTAATAAAGAGCTTTTGATCAAGCAGCCTGGCTGTGGCTAAAATAAAGCCGGCTGGATTATCATATTCTGTTTTCAGGGGGTTCCAGCTTGATTTGATTTCATAATTAACCCAGTCAAAACCGGCAGTCAAAAGCATATACTCACTGTCAAAAGATACCTGGGCCTGGGCTCCCTGCTGCTCGGTCTTTTTCTTGGAGGGAGTTCCGTCGTCCCAGAAATCAGGGTTGCTGCCGGTTGGATCAGACCATTTGTCATTATCTTCTGTTTCAAAATATCTTGCTTTCCAGGCAAAAAGAGTATCCGGAGTTTCTCCTTCATAAATAACGTCAATAGATTCTTTTTCTTTATCGGTGTAGTCATCTGTATCATTTTGACTCAGATAATTCGGGCTTCCTACCCGGTCTGCATCAAATCGATTATAGATCATTCCTATTCGATTGCCGGGCATAAATTCATAACCGATATTTAAACTTGAGTTTTCCTTATCATCAAAGCCGGTATTATTATATTTTTCTCCATCTGCAGTATCATACTCATCCATTGATGACTTGGTAAAGCTGCCGGAAAAATCAAATCCGGCAATTTTGCCGGAAGCACCAATGCTTCCCTCTTCATAACCAAAACTCCCTAAAAATCCTTCGGCAAAAACCGTCGGCCTCTCTTTCCCCCGCTTGGTAATTACATTTATCAAACCGCCCATAGCTGCCGAACCATATTGAACAGCAGCCGGCCCTCTTATGATTTCAATGCGCTCAATATTTTTTGTCATGATCTTGGCTGCGTTACCAGTGCCGGCCCTGCGTCCGTCAATCAGAATCAGAATATGTCCCATCAAGTCATTGCCGTGAGGTTCACTTCTGAAGCCACGAATACCAACAGTAGATAATGAACCAGGATATATCTGGTAATGTCCAAGCCCGATCTCGGTCAGCAGATCACCAAGGTCCCTTGCTGCTGAAAGATTAATTCTGGTATTGTCAATAACAGTTAGATTGGATGGGATCTCTTTTATTTTCACTTTAACTCTGCTGGCGGTTACAACAATCTCATCTATTGCAGTTTCATATCTCTTATCATTTCTTTGTTCTTCTGCAAGACCGTTTGACGGTAAAATCCATAAACTTAAAAATAGAAACAAACAAAAAAATTTTTTCATTTCTCCTCCGTACCAAATGGATTATTATCAGCGGGCTGTCCTGAAATGAGAAATGCCATTTCAGGACAGCCTCTTAGGTTAATCAAATCGGTTCGGAGCAAAAAAACCCCGAACCGATTATAATGATATCGATTCGGGGATTTCCCTTTTTTATCCTCGTAATCACAGAAAGCTTTTTAATGGAAAGCCGCTTAAGGCAAATCTTTGGTCCGAAAGCTTTGCTTTTTTGTCCAGGCAGGTCTTCTGACTTGCGGATCATCCTAATTACTGCGCCTTCCCACCTGATGAACAATCGGCAGCCTTGCCTGGCGGCAATTGTAACGGGCAGTGGCATTTTGCAGCTTTCGTCCCCGATCACAGCGGCGGGCCCGTCCCCGATTTTAACGGGGGTTCCCTATTAAGCTCAATTAGAGCACCTGAACAGATTGAATCTATTTATTTACAAATTATATTAATGTCAAGCCAATTTTGATAGTTTCGTAAAAAGTCGAAAAATCAATTTTTTGCCGCAGCATATTGATTAGTAAACAGATCGAGTAGCTATATGCTGTGGTCAAAATAAAA
>CAZRLQ010000345.1:0-2678 GCA_964600725.1 uncultured Desulfobacterales bacterium | reverse complement strand
TAATCTTTTTCCGGTTTTTTTTATTGCACCTGCTGATGGCCAAAGTTAGAACCAAGGCCGATTATTGTTTTATCGTCATAATGTAAGGGCGAATCTTGTATTCGCCATAATCAGGGCTATCACAAGGATCGCCCCTACGAAAAGCAATATAATTGCAGCCTGAAAGTTCGCCTGAAGGGCGCTAAGTTCAACGTAACATATTTTCAACAAGGATAAAAAAAAATCAGCAAAACGTAACATAAATGGTTTCTTTTTCGTTGTCCACAGATTACGCAGACTATCGCAGATTTAAAAACACAAATTATGGCATTTTTAAATATACCTTTCCCCTTAAGTCAATTATACTCAATAGAGATTTTTAAATGGCAAAACTGAAACTAAAAAGACATGTTATAAATAGAGACTGGTGCAAAGGATGTCGTATATGTGTACATTTTTGCCCCGAAAATGTACTTGAACTTGATGAAATGGGAAAAGTTTTTGCCGCACGTCCTGAAAATTGTATTTGCTGCAGGCTTTGTGAGTTCATGTGTCCAGATCTCGCTATTCAAATAGAAACAAAAAATTAGGTTGCAACATGAGTAAAAAACTGAAATTTGTTCAGGGTAATGAAGCATGTGTAGAAGCCGCGCTCTATGCGGGTCTCGATTTTTATGCGGGCTATCCTATAACCCCTTCTACTGAAATTACAGATATTTTGTCAAAAAGACTGCCTCGGGCAGGGGGAAAATTCATTCAGATGGAAGATGAAATATCATCCTTTTGCGCCATTACCGGCGCATCTTTGACAGGCAACAAGGTAATGACTGCAACCAGCGGGCCCGGTTTTTCCCTCATGCAGGAGGCTTTGGGTTATGCGGTGATGGCGGAAATTCCGTGCGTAATCGTCAATGTGCAGCGAGGCGGCCCTTCTACCGGCATTCCTACACATGTGAGCCAGGGGGATGTTAACCAGAGCCGATGGGGAACTCATGGAGATCATGCCATAATCGTTCTTACCGCCTCAAACCACCAGGATATTTTTGAAATTACGGTGAATGCTTTTAACCTGGCCGAGACTTACAGGACACCTGTAATTCTGCTGTTTGACGAGGTAGCTGCACATATGCGGGAGAGACTTGTTCTGCCCGAAGAAGGAGATATCCCCCTGGTGAAAAGGTTGAAGACTTCCCTCAAAGAAGGGGTCGATTATCATCCTTATCTGCCGAGGGAAGACGGCCGTCTGCCCATGTCTGATTTCGGAGGAGTGCACCGGTATAATGTCACGGGGCTATTTCATGATATGTGGGGATTTCCATCAGACAATCCGCAGGTGGTATATGGACTTCTCCGCCATCTTATTGATAAGATTGATAATAATTTAAATCAGATTGTGAGATTCAAAGAACATTATTTAGATGATGCAGAATGTATACTTATTTCATACGGTTCTTCGGCCCGTTCCGCGCTTCACGTCGCCAGAAGTCAAAGGCTTAAGGGAGAAAAAGTGGGGCTTTTGGAGCTTTTGACTTTATGGCCGTTTCCTCATAATATTGTCAGGTATAAATGTGCAAATGCAAGATATGTGGTTGTGGTAGAGATGAATATGGGACAGATATTAAGGGAGGTCAAGACCGCAGTTGAACGGCCTGAAAAGGTTTTTTTAGCTAACCGTACAGATGGCGTATTTATAACCGATTCGAATATCAAAAATGTACTGAGAGTTATCAGGGGAAAGGGAGTCTGATTTATTCATGGCGGTTAAAGATTATATTCGTGAAAGATTTTTTCCACATATCTGGTGTCCGGGATGCGGCCATGGAATCGTTTTGAACAGCCTTATCCGGGCGGTAGAAAAGCTCGGACTCAGCAAGAATGAGATTGTGATGGTATCCGGCATCGGCTGTTCATCCAGGATTTCCGGTTATGTTGATTTTCATACTCTGCATACTATTCACGGCCGTGCTCTGGCTTTTGCCACTGGTGTCAAGTTGAGCCGCCCTGAACTTAATCTCATTGTTCCAATGGGAGATGGTGATGCCCTGGCCATTGGCGGCAATCATTTCATCCACGCAGCTCGGCGTAATATAGATATTACAGCAATTGTATTGAATAACCGTATCTACGGCATGACAGGGGGGCAGTTTTCTCCTTTGTCCGGTTATGGGATCATGGCTGCGACCGCTCCATATACAAATATTGACAACAGTTTTGATGTGGTTAAACTGGCTGTGGCTTCGGGAGCTTCTTTTGTCGCCCGCACCACGACTTATCATGTCAGACAGATGGCCGATATTTTAAGCGAGGCGATATTGCACAAAGGGTTCTCAGTTGTGGAAATTATGTCCCAGTGTCCTACCTATTTTGGAAGACAGAACAAAAGACAAAGCGCAATTGATACTATGGAATATTTTAAAAATTTTACGGCGCCGATTGGGTCAAAAGCAAAAAAAGAAAATGAGGATATTATTGAACGGGGTATATTTCTTAAGAAAAATATGCCTGAATATTGCAGCGAGTACGACAAAATAATTAAAAAGGCAGCAAAATAACACACCTTTCGCTAATTTTCAGAGGTATAATTTAATAGTACCTGAATCCTGCAAGCGTCGAGTCCGCCCTGCGCCTGCCTGCGGCAGGTGCGGGGCGGCAGGGGCGCAGACGCACTGCGATACTTCAAGTCCTTGCCAGCACCGCAG
>CAZRLQ010000344.1:0-2679 GCA_964600725.1 uncultured Desulfobacterales bacterium | reverse complement strand
GACGTACTTAAAACCAAATTGAGATGGAGCGGCGGACGTGTGTAGCTGTTTTTGTTGTGAGTTGTAAAGTATGAGTTTGTGAGTTATTATGGTCAATTTCACATGACTTGATACCTAAATCCTGCAAGCGCCGGGTTTGCCGAAGACCTGCCTGCCGCAGGCAGGTGCAGGGCGGCAGGGGCGCAGACGTACTACGATACTTCAAGTTTCAGAAACCGCAGCCTTTATGGCCGCATCAAACCGATGCGTGTCATGCAAGTACAACATTTCTATAATTCGCTGATATTAAAAGCATAATTTTCTTTTTGAAAATAGTTTATGCAGGTTTTAGGTGATACTATTTGACACTGTTTTTTTACAATTTTAATATCGTTACTTAGGAACTCAGCACTCTGCTCTCAGCTTTCATAAAAGGAATTCAAAGATGTTTTTCAATAAAAATAAAAAAAACAAGACATCTAAAAGGAGGGTGGAGGATCAGGCTGATACAATAAAGACCATTATCGCTCAAGATATCAGAATCAAGGGAACCTTGACTGAAAGTTCCGGTATGAGGATTTCAGGTTTTCTGGAAGGCAATATTGACAGCAAAGGCCTGGTCTGGGTTGATAAAAATGGGAAGATAAGTGGTCCGATAAAGGCGCGTTGGGTAATTGCAGAAGGAGAGATAAACGGCGATATTGAATCTTCGGAAAAGACCGAACTAAGATCAGGCTGCCGTGTAACCGGCAATATTGCCTGCAAAAAGATCGCCCTTGCCGAAGATTCGTTTTTTCAAGGGGAGATCCAGATGACTTCCCCAAAAGATAGACCGCTCTCTTTTGTCAAAAAGAGGAAAACAGATTGATTAAATTGATTAAAAAGAAGGTCAGGATATGAGCCTTGCTGATCAGCCGGAACTTGTCTCCATCCACGGAGGGCACAGCGGTCAATTCTGCCATCATGCCGAAGACTCGCTGGAAGATATCGTTAAAGCCTATATTGATAAAGGTTATTTATGGATCGGCATATCAGAGCATATACCCCCTGTCGATGACCGTTTTCTCTGGCCGGACGAGATAGAGGCAGGGCTTGATGCAAAAAAGTTATATGAAAATTTCAGCCGCTATATCTCCACCTGCAGGGAATTGCAGAGAAAATATCTGTCCGTTATCAAGATATATGTCGGCTTTGAAACCGAAACCTGCAGCGGATCCGAAGAGTTCGTAAAACACCTGGTGCAAAAATTTCAACCCGACTATATTGTCGGTTCCGTTCATCATGTAAATGACATCGGGATTGACTACTCAAAGAGGCTCTACGGAATTGCAGCCCGGGCGGCAGGCGGTCTGGACGGTCTTTACAGGAGATACTTTGATCAGCAATTTGAGATGATAAACCGGCTGGAGCCATCTGTGGTAGGGCATTTCGATCTTGTTCGAATATTTGATCCTGATTATAAAAGCCGGTTGAAAAAACCGGATATCCTCAAAAGAATCCGCCGGAATCTGGAACGAATTAAAATACTCGGTCTTATATTGGACTTCAATGTCAGGGCGCTTTTAAAAGGAGCGGACGAACCTTATATTTCAAAGCCGATACTTCTTCAGGCCATGGAGTTGGGTATCCCGGTTGCACCGGGTGATGATTCGCACGGAGTCGATACAGCCGGACTGAACATGGAAAAAGGGATCAGGATTCTGCAAAGCCTTGGATTTAAAACAGAGTGGCAGAGGCCTTCTTTAAAGATCAGAAAAAAGCTGGCCGCTAACCGCTGAAAACCAACCGTACAGGTCGAAAAAATTAATGCAGACTCTTTAAAGGCAAGCTCTTTGGAAGAGATTATCCGGTATTTCGACAGCCAGAAAGCGCTTACCCCGGAAACAAGGGGGAATGGGACGCGTTTTATACTGAAACGGACCGCAGGGAGATCGAGAAAATCACCGTGGAGTTTCTGCACAGCCCAAAGGGGTGTAAATTCCTTTTCGGCGGTCATTCCGGGAACGGCAAGTCCACGGAACTCAACAGGCTGGTCAATGACAAGCCGCATTGACGATAAATTTTTTATTGTCAAATTCGATGTCAAGGAAGAATTTGCCAAAGGACTAAAAAAATACGAGATGCGGGATTAATTCCAGAGGGCAAAGTCCGACTTTGCATTATCGGCGATGATGCTTCCCTGATATGGAAGAAACCGCTTGAAATATTTCCAGAAGCCGGGCAGATTCTGGATTTTTATCACTGTTCTGAATATATTCATGCCGCAGCAAACGCTCAATACAGTAAAGGTGCGAGGCGGGCTCAGGAATGGGCCGAAGCGATTTTTACGCGGTTATTTCATAACAAAATCGACGATGTCATAAGGGGACTGAAGATCATGCACCCGACTTTATCCGAGGCAGAAGAAAAAATAAAGGATGCTGCGCCGCTATTTATCAAAACGAAGGCACAGGGTGAATTATGGATCGGCCAAAAGAGCCTCTTATCATCTAAGCAGCGGTGCTATTGACAAGTTTATAAGTCACGTTCGTCTAAAACGTTCCGGGGCATGGTAGTATATCACCAGCGCAAATAGTATTCTAAAACTAAGGTGCGCAAAATATAACGGAACATACGACAGAATTATTGGCAGGTATAGAGAAATGGATAGAGAAAAAACTTATGCTAACTCTTCTATCGGACAATCTCTTGGCGGAAGGC
>CAZRLQ010000343.1:0-2683 GCA_964600725.1 uncultured Desulfobacterales bacterium | reverse complement strand
ACAAAGGTGCTGAGTATATTTTGGCTTTAAAGGGTAATCAGAGCAAACTGCATGATGATGCTGAACTTTTTACATCAGCAGTATTGAAAATGACACAAAACTCTTCAGCCATGCAGTTCGCAGCCACCGGGGAATAGAAAACAGCCTTCATTGGGTATTAGATATCTCTTTCAGGGAAGACAAAAGCCGTATCCGAAAAGGCAATGCCCCTGAAAATTTTGCAGTGCTCAGGCATATGGCGCTTAACCTATTAAAAGGAGAGTCCTCATTGAAAAAGATCATCAGGGCCAAACGGCTAAAAGCCGGCCGGGACAATAATTATTTAGCTGAGGCATTATGTGCATAATTTCTAAATGCGTTTACCCTGTACCGGCAAACAGGGCGATTGCATCAAAATTTGGCATGATTTTTGAATAACTCAAAAAACTTGAACTTCGAGTAAACATTCGAGTATCTGTTTTCGCTTAGGTACAGCTTCGTAACATGGTGTCATTGCCCCCAAAGAGCCCCATGACTGCTACATCAACTATGATGCCTGCAGCGGCCGTAGCCATGTCAGTGATAAAGATAAAACCTTTGGCTTATTTTTATAAATGCCTCAAGATTTTTTTCCCATGATTTAGCAATCTCATCGATTGACTCAAGGTTTTCAATGCGATGATATATCTCTTTATCGCCTGTTATCAGTTCGATGGGAAGTCTGTTGAATTCATATTCATAAGGAGGAGATTTCCATTTGAACTGGTCTTTATGGTGATAAATTATGGCCTGGAGTAAATTAAAAGTAGTTAAATAAGGTTTATATATAGATGGATCTGTGACATGTAGTTGAAAGCCATTGCAAAGAGTGTTTTTCCATTTATTTGATGTGGGTTCAAACAGTATCTCTCTGAGTGTGACGCCTGGCAGTCCGGTGCCGTTCAAAGTTGAATGAATTTTTGTTGTGTCGATAAACGGGGCTCCAAAAATTTCAAATGGCTGCGTCGTTCCTCTTCCTTCAGATATATTGGTCCCTTCCCACAATACCTGGCCAGGATAAACCAAAGCTGAAACAGGGGTCGGAAGATTTGGAGAAGGAGGAATCCATGGGAGACCGGTATCCTGAAAATACATATCTCTTTTCCAGCCTTTTAAGGTAATTATTTTGAGATCACAGCCTATTTCATAGTAATTATTAAATAAGAAGGAGAGCTCGCCAATGGTCATTCCATGACGCATCGGTATTGGGTAGCGCCCCACAAATGAGCTGCATTCCAAAGAGAGACAGTTGCCTTCTATCATTAAACCGCCTATTGGATTTGGCCGGTCCAAAATAACTACTTTTTTTCTACTGGCCTTTGCTGCTTCAAGGCAATATGACATGGTGTAAATAAAAGTATAAACCCTTGTTCCAACGTCCTGGAGGTCAATAATCAGAATGTCTATGCTATCTAACATTTTCTTTGTTGGTTTGCGGGTCTTACCGTAAAGACTGAAGACCGGAATGTTTAAAACCGGATCGATTATATCTTCTGATTCGATCATATTATCCTGTTTTTCAGAAAAGAAACCATGCTGTGGAGAGAACAGAGTTGTAAGTTGTCCGGGAAATTTTCTGTTGATCAATTCTCTGGCATGAATGAAGTTTTTGTCAACCGAGGCTGGATTGCATAAGAGACCAAGTCTTTTCCCCTTTATCCATTCAGGAGAGGACTCAATAAATCTTTCAAGAGCTGTCTGTACTTTAGCCATGGTTACTTCCAATTTTTTTCGTATAACGTAGAGATCGGGCAAAAAGACCGTAAATTAACAGATTCATTTACCATAATCTCCTTTTTTGCAGCCATGCCCGTAGCAGCCCCTGATTGTTCCGGTAGTGTCATATCCTGTCGTGTATAAATCACGACCCTTCCTAATTTATGCCGCTGCCAAAATATTTTCAGCCCGATTATTCCAAAAATCTTCCCACTAATCATCAGCACGTAATACCTTAAAGCCACCATAGGATTAATTGAGTCAGGGCGCCAGCATGCACCATGTATTTTCATTTTCATCATAAAAATTGAACCGCTCCATCTTATTTTAGGGAGGGTCATGATTTACACACTATCCTGTCTTGAGGCGATGTTATAATGCATAGATGTCAAGGCGTCAAATATTCATTTATGAGATGTCGAAAAACAAGCGGCGTTCCTAATTAATAATCCAAAAATAAAATATATGTTTGACAAAATCCAAAATAAAAAATAAAATTCAATGTTCAAGTTTTTTGAGCTATTCAAAAATCATCTTTATATAACCTGTTGATTTTATTAGCATGATGTATTTGAAAGAGCTTTTTTGTATTCTAATAAATTCAGTAACTTATAAAAAACTTGAACATCGGGTAAAAGATATTTCGGTTGACAACTGGTTACCTGCACGTATGAAACAGGCTGCTGCAAAGCAGGCTCTTTCCGTTGTTAAATCTCAACGCAAAAAGAAAAAGAAGCAAAAGCCTGCTTTTAACCGTTCCGTTATGGAGCTTGATTCACGGTTTGCTGATATTGCCGGGGGTGTCAATTCTTTTGATATTTGGATTAAGTTATCTTCAGTCGGAAATAAGATCAAGCTCAACCTGCCTGCTGCAGGCAGGCTCTCACAGAAGCGTATACATTTTAACAACTTTCTCAAAAACGGCTGGACGGTCAAAAAATCAATCCGA
>CAZRLQ010000342.1:0-2702 GCA_964600725.1 uncultured Desulfobacterales bacterium | reverse complement strand
AATGCGAATAGATCACTTCAAAACCCGCTTTTGCAGCAATCCGTTTCAGTTCCTTTATTGTGTAGTGCCGTTTGTGGCCGTAAGCATCATCCCTGCTCCAGAGACATTTAAAGGCCGGAACCGTCAAGATAATTCGTCCGCCTGGTTTCAAGATGGTTCGGCACTGCTGCAGGGCAAACAGGTCGTCACTTAAATGTTCAAGCACATCAAACATGCCGATTACATTAAAATGATCTGCAAAAGGCGGATCAAACAGATCAAACTGATAACATTTTTTAATACCGGATCGTCTTGCAAACCGTAGTCCATTAATATGGATTTCTCCCGCAGCAATATTATATCCGGAGTTCATAAGAGTCAGCGGAACATTTCCTGTTCCAGCTCCAATTTCAGGAATATTTTCTTTTCGAGACACGTATTTTTCAAATAGAGAGCATATCCGTTCCCTTCTGCTGATAGACCCAAAATGCTTGTTTTCAGACCTGTGAAGAATTTCCAATCCATCAGCGTTATAATCTTTATGATCTTGTAAAATTGAAGGGGCGAAAATACAGATACCATCCTTTTGTAAAACAGGTCGGCGTAACAAGACCACTTAAATTCTCCTTTTAGACAATCTTCGCTCAGACACTAATTATAAGCATACATAACAACAATGCCCGATATGATCAATATCGGACCGATGACTTTACCGCAGGTGACAGGTTCGTTTAAAAAAAGAATTCCCAGCAGTGTTGTTATCAACAAAAGACCGCCAACAATAACAGGATAGGCAAAACTGAGATCGAACTTCGTCATGGCCGCCATCCAGAAAAAAGAAGCTATAAAAGCGGAAATAAAACCGGAGAGAACAAAAGGATCAAGCATTACCTTAAAAAGAAATAAAAACTTCCCGGCTAACGAATCAGGCAGCTTTCCATATTCCGCGATGCGCCATTTCAGAATCAACTGGCCGTAAGCAGTAAATAAAACTGTACCGGTCAGGTAAAAATATTTCATTAAAATTCAGCAGCCTTTGCTTTCGTTCTTACGTTTCTCTATTTTTTTTACGTTCATCAAATATAAAATTTGCATCTCTTATGCTTTGGCCAAAGGTTTAGTATCACCCTTGCTCCCTCTCCCTGTTTCACCGTTTCACTGCATCTGTCAGGCAATTTTGGCACATAAAATTGATTTATTAAATCATGCCTCTGAAAATTAGCGAAAGGCGGATTCGTCCCCGTTTCTTATCTATTTCTCATTTTTTTAAAACGTTCTCCAAAATTTGTCTTTCCAACTATTTTTATTTTTGCAGGAATTTTGTATTTATCGAGTTTATCCCTGCAAAACTTTCGGACATCCCTTTTAAAATTATCTGTTCTCACGCCATCTTTCAGCACAACATCAGCCGCAACGGCCATGCCTGTGATCGAATTTGAAATGCCATATACCATGCAGTCAACTATTTCATTCATATCAAGAAGAATTGACTCGACTTCAGCCGGCAATACTTTTTCTCCCCCTACATTAATTACTTCCTTTACCCTGCCGATAATTCTGATATACCCATCATCAGTCTGTTCCACCAGATCGCCTGTTTTAAACCAGCCATCTTCTGTAAAGCTGTCCATAGAAGCATTAAGATAGCCTAATATCTGAGTGCCGCTCCTAAGCCAGAGCTCATTACTTACCACCTTATACTCATGATGTCCGCCCTTCATTTTCATAAATGTGGAATTGGATGATTTGCTGCTTGTCCTTGCAATACCGGTTTCGCTTGTTCCGAATGTCTGCAGCAGTTTCACATCAGGAAATATTCGGACAATTTTTTCCAGCAGACTTTCAGGCATGGTTTCAGTACCATAGGTAATCAACCGGAGACTGCTCAAGTCATAATCTTTATAAATTTCACCCATCATGATCAGATTAAGAAATGTAGGAGAAGATGGTAAAATATTTATTTTATATTTTTCCAGCAAACTGCATATATAAGCCGCATCACGATTTTCCGGAATAGCTATAGTGGATCCCATGACAAAGGCATTCAGAAGTGTATTCAAACCGCCAATATGATCAAACATCAGAAATACAATTATTCTGCTGTCATTTACCGGTTTTCCCTGATAAGATTTCAGAAGTTGATCAAGATCATGCACCATTGCCTTAGGTCTTCCTGTGCTGCCGCTGCTGAACAGTATTACACCGGCATGTTTTCTTGCGGCAATTTTCAGAAGCAGCAAATGTTTCTCAACTTTCTCAGAGCTATCGTTAACAGCATTTATAACAAGTTTATCATCATAAAAAGAAAGAATATAGTCTGTATAAGCTTCCTGGACACGGAATTCTATCTCTTTGTCAACTCTTGAAGTTATGGGAACAATTATATTTCGGTTCTCGATTAATGCCAAAAAAAGAGCTATGGAATCAACAGAATAGTCGGAGAGAATCGCAACCACATCGCCAGGATCGATTCTTTTTTCAAAAATTTGAAGATACCTGCCGGTTTTTCGGAAAATTTCTCTATATGTATATGTCCGTTCCTTGTATATAATACCATTCCGATCTCCCATGGCATGAATATGTGTATTAAGCCAGTGTGATAATTCCATTAATCGAGTACGCCTCCAAGATAAATCACCTGACCGGTTATAAAACCGCTTTCCGGATTAATAAAGAAATCAACAACATTTACAATATCCCTGATTTTCCCAAATCTTTGGATT
>CAZRLQ010000341.1:0-2704 GCA_964600725.1 uncultured Desulfobacterales bacterium | reverse complement strand
TGGACATATCCCATCAACCATGATATTCTTTCTCTGAGCTTCATCGTCAACCTCCTGTATATCTGTTTTTCGTGGTGGATTAATAAATAATGCCATATAGCTGTCGATGAAGCTCTAAGTTTTTATCAATTATTCAACTTTTTGAATATACTTTTGCAAGAAGCTCAAACATCAAGATTTGTGTTTGTTCGAGATTTAGTTTCTGGTTAAACTGCGGTAAATTCGCAACAGTTTGTCTGGAAGTTCACGAACATCGGCTATAATATTATGATGCAGGCTGCCGTAAAGTTCATCAAGTTTTGAATCTCCGACAATGTTTACAGTGATCGCTTTGGTATAGATATTTTTCGCACGGGCTTCAGTAATTGCTCTGTGCGTATCTTCAATGGCATAATCCTGTTTATAACCCGAATCATTGGGAAAACCATCGCCAATAATCATCATCAGTCTTACCTTTGATGACACAGCTTCGAGCTGACTGGCGGCGTGCCGTATCGCTGCCCCCATGCGAGTACTTCTTTGAGCTTTCAAGGCATTTATCCGTTCTTTTACATTTTCATCTAATTTTTGGTTAAAATCCTTAATTCTGAAATAATCCACCCCAAGGCGTCCTGTTCCGGAAAAGCCCGCAATGGCAAAGGTGTCGCCCACAACCTGGAGTGCTTCACAGAAAAGGACAATCGCCTCTCTTTCAAGCTCCAAAACAGTCTCCCCTGATCCAAAAACTTTATTAGAGGTTGAATGTGAAAGATCGACAAGCAAAAGCACGGCTACATCCCGTTGTTCTTTTATGCGTTTAATATACAGCCTGTCAGATGGCATGATGCCTATCTTTTTATCAACGGCAAAATCCAGAAGCGCCCTGTAATCGAATTCATCACCTTCAACCCAGTGTCTTAACAAAGAGAGCCCTTCCGGCTTCAAAAGGTTAAATGAATACCGAAGTCTTTTAACAAGCCCTTTGTGGCGATTAAGCGCTCTGGAGTAAAAATCATTTTTAATACCGTCAATGGTTTTGTCAAGAACCCGGACGTGATTTGGGAGGTAATCACCCAAGCTTTTATCCCATTCCTTATACCAGTATACAGGACACAAAGTAGTATCACTTAAAAATTCAGTCGTATCCGGACTGTCAAACAGCTTTGAAAAATCAATATTAGACGGATTGAACTCTATTTGTTGTTCCTGTCGCTGGTTCTTGTCTGAATGAGTCTGTTTCTGGTTTCTAAGAATTATCTCTTTTATGTCTTCTGGTGAAATTTCACCGTTATTTTTAATAAGTGATTTTTTTATATCTGACTTGTAAATTTTAATCCCTTTATCTTCAATTTTAGTTTTTATTCTTTTCGCAATATCTTCATAATTTCGATATGCAGAAAATATAAGCTCGGGTATTAACCGCCGGCCAAAAGGAATGATAAGCGGCTGGTAATGTTTTTCAAAATTCGCTCGCCCTGAACTTCTTTTCAAAAGCTTTTCCATGAAATGGTATGTTTTAAAAACCATATCCGCAGATAACTCAACATCATTATTTTCTTCTATCTTTTCTTCGAACAGATCGGAAAATTTTTTAAAAACTCTCTTTAAGTCTTCGTCAAAATTCAATTTTTCCAAAACAGAATTACCGATACTGATCCAGATATATAAAAAAAATAAAGGATTATTAAGCTTTTTTTCTTTAAGAATACGTTTTGCCTCAAGTTCAAGCATCGGTATATACTGATTTACAAGTCCCGGGTAATGACGGGAAAGTAAAACCCTTAACCGGCCATGTTCAAATATGGTAAAAAGATCGGAGGCAAGTGATTTGACCGGGAAATATGAGAAAAAACGTTCCAGATCTGAAAAATTTTGATATTTGTCATTGCCGTAATTTTCTATGCCAGTCGTTTTGCATGAAATAAAAGCGTTTAACCGGCTGTATCGCGTGGCCGCTTTTTCCAAATCAAAATTGAATGTATTAAACTCAAACTGTCCTGCCTCAAACTTTGCAAGACATTTATAAAGATCCGCGTTTTTCTCTTTGGAAGAAAACAGGCTTACTTCATCAGGCAGATAGATGAATTTCCCGTCCGAACAAACAGACAATTCACCGATTCTCTCTTTTAAAAATGATTTTGGAATTGAAGATATGGGACATATGCCAACAGTCCTGCCAACTCTTGCCTTAAGATACATGGCAAGCCGCTGCTGAACCTGTGAAATGGAAACAGTTACTTGTAAGCTTTTATACGTATCGATGCCTATTTTAGATTCCAATGACAGAAATTTAATTCCCATTTTTTTATTATTGCAAAATTTTTTCAATCCAGATGAAATAAATTTGCCAAGAGCTTCTTTTGAAAGAAGATAAAGCCCGGCTTTTATTCCTTCAAGCAGGGGTTCAGCTAAATGGAAATCAGTATTTATGACCTTTCTCAATGCTTCAATATGCCACGGTCTTTTTGATGGCGTAAAAAATTGTACAGCCTTGGGCAGGATGTGGGTAAAATTCAGACTTTGATTGTAAGATAGATCCTGTTTAAAGGTATCGACTAAAAGTTCAAGAAAGGATGAACCTGCTTCAAATTCTTCATTGATTAAAAGAATAGAGAGTGTTTCAAGAGGTCTTCTTAAAGTATAAGTTCCCTTTGCTTCCATTATATCAACTGCCTTTAGAAAGGTTTCAAGCAATCTTTTATCTTTTTGTCTAATAACTGGGACC
>CAZRLQ010000340.1:0-2708 GCA_964600725.1 uncultured Desulfobacterales bacterium | reverse complement strand
ATTTCCGGTAAACTTGCTGCTATGTTTATTTTGATTATGAACCCTTAATTCGCATAAATAGTTCCTTGATCGAGCATTTTAGCAGATAGTGCAGTTCAAAAACTTGTTTGAAAAACTTTAATTCTGCTTGAAAAGAATTTTTCCCTCATTGTAGAGCTTAAAAAAAATATCCACAACTTTCGGATCAAAATGAGTCCCCGAACCTTCTTTCAATATTTTTAAAACATCTGACTCTTCCATTTTTTTTCTATAAGCTCTATCAGATACCATAGAATCATATGCATCAGCCAAAGACAAAATTCTTGCAAGCAATGGTATATCTTCTTGTTTCAGCCCATCAGGATATCCTGTTCCATCATAACGCTCATGATGGCTTTTAATTATTTGTCGTTCCTTATTCCATAGTCCGAGTTGTCCAACAATGTTTGCTCCAATATTCGGATGTTCCATGATAATCTTGAATTCTTTATCAGTAAGTTTGCCGGGTTTTAGCAAGATATCATCTCGGATTCCGATTTTGCCGATATCATGAAGACGGGCAGCGCATTCTAAAACATAGATATCATCCTGTGAACATCCCATCTCTTTGGCAATTACAACAGATAAAGCCGCAACTCTTTCTGAATGCTGCTGAGTATACAAATCCCTTGCCTCTAATGCTTTTACAAATGCGTAAATGGTTGAGAAAAGATTTTCGTATATATTTTCATACAAAGCCAGATTCTCAAGCGTATATGATGCAGTCTGAGCCATAAAGGAAAGGTAATATAAATCTTTTTCGTTAAAATAGAATTCATCTTTTACATCTTTATTTTTATAAGCAACCAATACGCCAAAGACATTATCCTTAATCTTCATAGGAACCATCATAAATGAATGTATATCCACAGGCAGGCCGCAGTCTCCATTATTTTTACTAATTATCAAGGGCAGCTTATCTGCAACATTCTCCATTATAAACAGGGACAAAGCTTCGTTCTCATCAGCATTGCTACCAACACAGAAACCGCTAATATTTTCTGATTTTTTGATATGCCGGTTTTTATGATCAGATACGGAAGCAGTAATTTCAAACGGCCTGTCTTGACCTTCGGCGATTATATAAGATACGGATTTGTCAGCCTTGGTAACTTCTAAAGCTATCTCGACAATCCGTTTGAAAACATCGTGACTTGAATTGATTGAGTTAAAATCAATCATTATTTTATTTAAAATATTAAGTTCATCTACTTTGGAAAGCAGTTCATTATTTATCTTCTCTAACTGCGCTTTTTTTTTAACCTCTTTTTTCAATAACATATTCTCAATAAAAATCCGCTGTTCGCGTAAAACCCGCCTTAAACAAATTTCCATCTGTTTAAGGTTAACCGGTTTAATCAGAAAATCGACTACACCATTTTTTAACGTATGAATAACATTATCCATAGAAGGATAACCGGTTATAACAATCACCGGTATGGTATTATCAATAAGCTTAATCTGCCTTACCAGTTCCAATCCACTCATTTCAGGCATATTAATATCTGTAAAGCAACAGTCTATCTTACCTGTTTTTATAAACTTTAATGCTTCCAGCCCTGTTTTTGCAGTAATTACCTGATATCCCCTGCTGCAGAAATACTCGCTGGCAATTTCCAGAATACTTTCTTCATCATCTACAAACAAAATTTTTTGCTTATTATCCATTGCTTTCAGCCTCAGAATATAGATGGATTAGATCGACTTGGAAAAGGAGGATTGAGGGGGATTTTCCCATCATTGCCCTGACTTTTTGAGAAGTTACCACAAAACTATTTAAACCTCATGATCCACAAAAAACTCTTTTAGGCATCACATAATAGGGGACAATCCCGCTTTTACGTCAAATAAAAAAGGCTTAGAATATTATCTAAGCCCTTGGTTTTTGTGGTAGCGGGGAGAGGATTTGAACCTCTGACCTTCGGGTTATGAGCCCGACGAGCTACCAGACTGCTCCACCCCGCAACATTTGTATTTTGTATATATATTGTATGTTTTGGGGCACTTGAAAAACGCCCTTTTAACCTTTCTTGAACGTAAGCGAAATTTAACATTTAAAAATACGAGCAGCTATAAATTGTGATATTCTTCTGCTTAATTAAGCTGCAAAACTCTTAAAAAGCAAGTGTCTCACTTTTTTCAAAAATTCATCACCTGCAAAAACTTAAGTCCTTGATGCCCGTTTTTTTAAAAAAAATTAAACTATCACAATATAAAATAAGTTGTCAAGTTTTTTCTTTTTTTATTAATAAAGATTCAATCAACCTTTTAAAGCGTTCATATTCGCTTTCAGAAGAATCGGTTTTGTCTTTATACCTTAAAAGCAAATGCTTTGTTCGACCAGCATGTCCAGAAACTATCTCCAGTGAGGATTTTGGTACTTTAAGAGATTTAGCCAAATATTTGAGGCACATTTTGTTGGCTGCGCCATCTACCGGAGGAGCTGTAAGTTTAACTTTAATTGCATCGCCATAAAGCCCTGCGATCATGTTTTTTGAAGATTTAGGTAAAACAAAGACCTTAAACAAAACTCCATGGGGATTTTTCAGTATTTGCAACATATGCTTAAGTTTTCAAAAAACAGTTTTAGTGTTTGGCATTATAATTGCATAATCCAATCTTCAGTATCGGGTTTTGAGTTTTGAGATCAGGAATGGGGACGAAATAACTTCTCTAACTATAAAATGCCC
>CAZRLQ010000339.1:0-2709 GCA_964600725.1 uncultured Desulfobacterales bacterium | reverse complement strand
TGCGCGTTTGATGCCCTGCACCTGCCTGCCGCAGGCAGGTCTCAGGCAAAAGCAGTGCTTGCAGAATTTAGGTACAGCTAATTGAACTTATGATATCAGGTATTAACGATTAGCTGTTAGTACCTTACTCTTGAAACCCTGTCATAAAAAACAAGAAAACTTTGAGGCATCATTATAAAATCTTATAAACTTAATGGGTTACCTCTCTTGAAAATCGGACTGATTATTTCTGGTTTTGGGTTGCGGGCGTTTAGCCCGCCTTAGCTTTTAGCAGTTAATACCTAACAGCTAAAAGCTAAGTGCTAATAGTGGTTCATCATGGATTGCCACACTAATCCGTGATGAACCTTATCGGTTTACAGTCCATTTTCCGATAACAAGATATTATGAAGGAAAGCATTTAGGCAGCAATGAAAAAAGGAGCGGTTAATCTATGAAAACATATCTGGATTGTATTCCCTGTTTTATGAATCAGGCGCTAAGAGTCGGTCGCATCTCAACGGATAATGAAAATGAAATCAAGAAAATTTTAGACAATGTAGGAATGATGATAAAAGATATTCCAATGTCACACACTCCACCGGAAATAGCGATGGCTGTTTATTCTGAAATCAGAAAAGTTACCGGTAATTCCGATCCATTTCGGGAAAAGAAAAAACTAAATATTGCAAAGGCATTAAAGCTGTATCCCAGGATGAAAGAGATTATCGAAGAATCTGATGACAGCCTGCTGCAGGCGGTCAAAATCGCCATAGCAGGAAACGTCATAGACCTTGGAGTAAATAAAACCTTTGATATAGAGGAGGATATATTAAAATCTCTGCATGATGATCTGTCAATTAATGATTATTCAAAGTTCATTGAAAAAATTAATCAAAGCGACAAGATATTATATATTGGAGACAATTCAGGAGAAGCTGTTTTTGATCGCCTTTTGATAGAAGAGATAGATAAGCCGGTAACTTTTGTTGTCAGAGAGAGACCTGTAATAAACGATGTTACAAAACAGGAGGCTGTCGAAGCTGGAGTTGATAAGGCAGCGGAAATTATTTCCTCAGGTACGGAAGCTCCTGGGAACGTACTTTATACCTGTACTTCTGATTTTAGAGAAAAATTCGAAAATACTGAAATGATAATAAGCAAAGGCCAGGGGAATTATGAGGCATTGTCCGGTGTTGATGCTCCGATATTTTTTCTGCTGAAAGCCAAATGTTATGTGATCGCAGAAGATATCGGAGTAAAAGAAGGTTCTTTGATTTTAATGGAAAATAAAAGAGTCAAAAATTTTCATGGAACTATCAGAAATAAATAATCAGGTAAAAAATTGCAGAAAATGCCGATTACATGAGACCAGAAAGCACTCTTTGCCGGGCGAAGGCAATGATAACGCCAGGCTTTTTCTTATAGCACAGGCCCCTGGCAAGGTTGAAAATGATAAGGGGAAAATGTTTGTCGGTCCCTCAGGGAAGATATTTCATCAACTTACTTCCTGTGCAGGAGTTTCCTGGAATGACTTTTACGTGAGTAATCTTATCAAATGCCAGTTGCCGAAATCCAGAAAGCCTAAACAGGACGAAATTGATATTTGCAGTAAATATCTTGATAAAGAAATTGAAATAATCACCCCTGAAATTTTCGTACCTTTAGGTTATTATGCTACAATATATATTTTCAGGAAATACCATCTGCCGGAATTTTCTAAAAAGGATTTCCCTAACCACATCGGCAGACTTCGACGAATCAACGGGAGAAAGATTTTTCCTCTTTCTCATCCGGCTACTTTGTTGTATGATCCTCATAGGGAAGAAAAATTAAAAAGTGATTATAATAAACTGAAAATATTAAAAAAAGAATGTAAATGGTATTCTGCGTGTCCAATAAAATACTTCACGGAAAAGGGCCTGTTAGATAAAAAGTGGGTAGATATGTATTGCAGAGGAGACTGGGAAAACTGTGTTCGTTATAAAATGGAAGAATCGGGAGAATATCATTCCGACTATATGCTTCCAGATGGAGTCTGCTTTAGTTTTCAAACAGATTCTTAAACGTACACGGCACGCGACAAATGAACATTATGAAAAAGGGGGTGTTAAATGGGAGAAATTAGAAGTACGCTTGATCTCGTTATGGAGAAGACAAGAAATCTTACTTTGAGCAAGGAAGAAAAAGAGAAGCAGGATAATGAAGAATTAAGGAAAAAACTTAATGGATTATTGGAACAATTCCAAGATAATATGCTTAGGAAAGGGGAACTGAAGAAAAAATTGGAAAGTCTGGAAGATACTTATGAAATTAAAGATAAAAATATCATGTTAGAAGAAATTTTAAAAAGGATCGATTTTGACAAAGAGAATCAACCCTTTTTTGACCTGCTGGATTATCTTTACAGGATAAACATTCAAAAAATTCAGTCTGTTTTAAACGGTTATCAACATATGCTCCACTCTACAGCCATGCAAAGAATAAAAGAAATAAAGAAAAATCTGGCTGAAACTCGATTTATTTCAGGCTCCGCTGTTGTACCCAGACTGGAGACCGACAGTATATGGGAAAAAGAATTTAAAGCTCTCAAGAAAGAATTTGAAAAGCTTTTAAGCCGGGAAAAGGCGGAATTGATTCAGGTATGATTTGAGAACTACACCGGATTTAAATATGATTCGGCAAATATGATGCACTCGTAAAAAGTCCCAACATTTTATTTTGACCACA
>CAZRLQ010000338.1:0-2717 GCA_964600725.1 uncultured Desulfobacterales bacterium | reverse complement strand
GTTAATGGCCATCGTTTCTATGCGGCTGATAGTGATGTTACAGGCACCTATTTTTTGGAGCCGGCCGGAGCCGCGGGAAAAGCCATGGTTATCGGCGATGCCGTTGTTTCATCCCAGGGCGCTGATAATCTTTCAGCCGCCGGATATACATTGATGTAGTTGAAATCATTAACTTTATTATAAAATGGGCGCAGCACAGCCTTTCAAAACCCAATAAATTCCAAATAAATATAATTCAATGATCCAGTTTGACCATATATGGAAAATCTATCCCAAACAGATTGGAATCAAAGCTCACACTGCCTTGAAAAATGTCTCTTTTTTTCTGGACAAGGGAGAAACCCTGGGTCTTGTAGGCGCCAATGGTGCAGGGAAAAGTACCTGCATGCGCCTGCTCATGGACTTTATCCGTCCGGATAAAGGCACAATCCGTCTGCTTTCTGAATCCCCTTCAAATCCGGCCATTCGGCGCAAAATCGGATATCTTCCTGAAACCGCCTGCTTTCCTTCCAATCTTTCGGTTATGGATATGCTCAGGTTTACCGGTGCTGCCTGTCATATATCATCAGCACCGCTGTCTGAATCCATTGAAAAATGGCTGAAACTTCTTAACTTGTGGGAAGTCAGAAATCGTCCTCTTCGGATTTATTCCAAAGGAATGCAGCAGCGGGCAAATTTTGCCATTGCACTGGTTTGCGATCCTGAACTGCTGATTCTGGATGAACCGATGAGCGGACTGGATCCGATAGGAAGGGATGATATTATTTCTTTGATTCAGATGCTGAAAGCCGAAGGCAAGTCTATTCTGTTTTGCTCTCATCTGCTGGAAGACGTTGATCGTCTGGTAGATCGGGTATTGGTACTGCATAAAGGTGAAATGCTTTTTCACGGCAAACCGTCTGACTTGTGTGAACGTCGACAGAGCAGCTCATTTGTTGATGCCTTTATTGGCCTGGTAAAGATGAAGAATGACAATGCTTAAACGAATAGAAAGGATTTGGGCGCTGTCCAAAATAGTTGTCTTTGACGGTCTGCGCCGTCATGCTTTATTGGGATTGATCCTGCTCTCTTTGGCAGCTGAAGTTGGCGGGCTGCTATTTTTTGATTTTATTCCCAGAGATATCGGCAGGGCGTCGAGTGATTTTATTTTTTCAATAAGCTGGCTTTCCGGTATTATTTTCCTGTTTTTTCATTCAGTGCAGGTGATTGCCTGGGATGAGGAACGGCACGTTATCTATACTCTTCTTGCCAGGCCTATATCGCGCAGCGAATATGTAATCGGAATATTTGCGGGACTGGGTGCAATCCTGCTGATCTTGAATTCGATCCTTGCACTTCTTGGCTGGTTTACTTTGATGTTGATAAGACATCTGGTGGCTGTTGAATATTTTGTCCATTTTTCCAGCGGTTTTTATCTGCTGACCTGGGTTGGCCTTTTATTCCTTGAGCTTGTGATTCTTTCAGCAATTATGCTGTTTTCAAGTATGATTCGAGGCGGATTTCCCGTTCTTCTGATGTCGGTATCTTTTTATGCGATCTGTTCCGGTCTGCCGGTTGTCAGGGAAACAGCCGCACAGCAGAGTGCAAACAGCGGAAGTCATGATTTTATATCGCTGGTATTGCAAATTCTGACAATATTTTTTCCTGATTTTGACAGGCTTGATTTTAAAAATTTTATTGTTTTAAATAATTTTTTACCGGAGGCCGGCACCTTATTAATTAACTTTGGTTTAATTGCGGCTTATATTGTCATGCTTTTGTGGACAGCTTCCGCTCTTTATAATCGAAGAGATTTGCAATGATCCGTCGAATATTTGTTTTAATAATAATTTTAGTAACTTATGGATTATTTTTTTATCATCAGGAAAAATCTGCCCATCAAAACAGCCCGAAGCTTCCTTATCCTTTGCCTGTCGGTATCCAAAAGACAGCTTTGGGTTATCTCCGCCAGCTTGGCGCCGAGTTGCTCTATATTAAAACAGCGGTCTTTCTTGGAGGGCGTGAACCAGGTTTAAACCCCAAAAGTTATTCCTCGAGCCTGGCACAGCACTTTTCAATCATGTCAGCGCTTCACCCTGAATTTGTTGATACATATTATCTGTGCGAATCCAGCTTGTCATCTATTGATAATGAAAGCACTTTGCTTGCAAATAAAATTCTCGAAAACGGCATGAAAGCCTTGCCTGACAACTGGGTTCTGCCTTTTTTTTTCGGTTTTAACCATCTTTATTATTTGAATGAATCGGGGAAAGCGAGTGCTGCCTTATATCAAGCATCCATTCTGCCAAAGGCTCCTCCCTGGCTGGGCCACCTTGCGGGCGTTTTGGCTGCAGAAGGCGGTGACATCTATGGGGGGCTGATGTGGCTGAAAGCAATGCTGGCAAATGAAGAAGATGAAGTTTTACGGGAGCGCTACCGGAAAGACATATTAACATTTGAACAGGCTGTATCTGTACAGAAAGCAATATCTGAGTATCAAAATCTATACATTCTGCCGCCGCTTACTTTGGACGATCTTGTTCCTTTCTTCTTGCCGTCCCTGCCCCGGATAGAAGGTAACTATGTACTATCCTGGACACCACCCACATTACGTTTATTGCGTCCCAAATCCCTTCAAATGAAAAAGTAAAGCGCTCTTGAAGCCACTTGGCCTTACGTCCCCGCGCTCCTTTGATTGAAAGAGACAAAAGCCATGGGCAGAAAAAAGAGATTGCCCA
>CAZRLQ010000337.1:0-2731 GCA_964600725.1 uncultured Desulfobacterales bacterium | reverse complement strand
TTCCGCGTCTTTATGATATACGGCATCAGGAAATTGTGAAACAATTTTATCAGCTTTTAATGGATCAACACGTGTCGCTAAAATGATTTTTTCCAGATGCTGCATCTTTTCCATAATACCGATAATCTGCTCAGCTCTCTTTTCCCGGCCGAAGATCACTTCGGGAAATCCTTTTCTCAAGGAGCGGTGATGGTCAATATGAGCATACCCTATATCTTCGAAGTCTATATGCCTAAGTTTTTCAACAGCATTTTTAACAGATGTTTTGCCTGCCGCAACCTGCGAAAGAAGCTTGTTTAAATATTCTGTATTCATAATCTATTGAATGTCCTGTTCATAAATGATTCCGGGTTCAGGCGCTAAAATTTTATCGGTCTGCTTTTCAGAGCGGCTGGATTTCGGTGCCGGCAAGGCTTTGCTGTTTTCAAGCAAAACCAGCTTTCTTTGAAGTGAGATTATCTTATCTTCAAAAGAAGATGTCAGTCTTCTTATTTTCCGCTGATAATATTTTCGCTCATTTTCCAGTGCAAACTCAAGCTCTTTTTTGTTTATACTTGCAGATGAAAGTTTTAAGGCATCTGTTTTCATTTTTTTTATATCCATACCCAGAAGACTGAGATTTTGAGTGAGCTTGCTAAACTCCTGAAGATACTTTTTGTTAGATGATTTCAATTCGGATTCAAATTCTTTTAACTCTTTGGAAATCGGTTTTACTCTGCTGTCTATTTCAGCCAAGGCATCTGCCAGCTCTTTTTTCTCTGTTTTTGTCGATTTTATTATCTCAATGGTTTTTTCTGTCTTATTCAGACTACTCTTTAAAAGAGATAATTCTTTCTCAAGACTCGAAATTTTATCGCCAAAAGATTTTTCAAATGCAGTAAATTGCTGCATAAGAGAAGAAAATTTTGATTTCAGGTCTTGAGAAATTTTTTGTGCTTCAAAAACTCCGGAGCTATGTATTTCGTTAAATCTCTTTTTAAGTTTAAAATAGCCGACAGATGATATGGCACCAATTATACAAAGAAAAAAAACAGTAATGATTGTGAGCCTGCGGCCCAGTCTCTTTATATCCAGATTCTCCTTCGCTTCTTTATAGAGGGAATCAGGGCTTTCTTCATCTATGCGAATATTAAAATTTTTTAAATGCTCATCATCCATTTTCTTTGTTCCGGTTTTTGCCTGCAATTATGATTTAGAGTACGTCATGAACAGATCAAACTTTTTCGACCTGTGCGGTTAACTGCTGCCATTAGCCTTTAGCGATTAGCTGTCAGGTTCCTGAACAGTTTGCGAAAATAATTTGGATATGTTAAACAATGAACCAAATGTCAACCCAATTTTGATTGCTGACCACATATTTTTACAGCAAAAAGGAGGCGTTTAAAACAAAAATGTATGAAAGCGGCGACCTGAGAAAGGGTCTTAAAATCGAAATCGATGGCGAGCCTTATGTCATTGTTCAGTTTGAGTTTGTAAAACCGGGCAAGGGCCAGGCATTGTACAAATGCAAACTGAAAAATATGATAACAGGTGTTCAATTTGATCGAACATTCAGATCTGGTGAAAAATTCAATGAAGCGAACCTGGAAGAGCAGGAAATGGAGTATCTCTATTCAGACGGTGAAAGCTACTGCTTCATGAACAATTCGACATATGCGCAGGAATTTCTTTCACAAGAACAGATAGGTGAATCAAAAAATTTCTTAAAAGAGAATACTGTCTGCAGTATTCTCTTTTTCGATGAAAGACCCATAGGTATTTCTTTGCCCTATTTTGTTGAACTGAAGATCGCAGAAACAGATCCATGGGCCAAAGGTGATACGGCCACAGGCAGCACAAAGCCCGCAACTCTTGAAACAGGTTATGTTTTGCAGGTTCCTCCCTTTATTGAAAGGGATGAAATTATAAAAATTGATACAAGAACAGGTGAATATGTGGAACGGGTTAAAGGATAAAACCTTCCCGTAAGGGTTGACCCTGTTTATCGTTTTAATATTTGGAAAGCCATTGAAAGTTTTGCCAAAGATGTAAATGAAACCAAAATAATTGAGCAAAATATAAACGTAATCCAGGGAAAAAATCGGAAACAACAGTAATGAAACAAAAAAATTTTCCAGACTGGGAAAAAAAATATCAAGATGAAGAAGTGGAATCTATGCCCTGGTTTTACTCCGGGCTTGATCCAGACCTTGAGAGAGCGTTAGACAACTTAAATATTTGTTCAGGAACGATTTTGGATCTTGGAACCGGCCCCGGCACACAAGCTGTTGCGCTGGCACAACGAGGTTTTCTTGTTACGGCGACTGATATTTCGCAAACAGCCGTAAATAAAGCCAGTCACAAAGTAAAGGGGAGCGGCATAAATATTACTTTTAAACAAGATGATATCCTCATGAGTAAATTGGATCAACAATTTGATTTTGTATTTGACCGTGGTTGTTTTCAGATTATTCCCTCTGGACAAAGGCAGACTTACCTCAACGTGCTAAAAGGATTGATTAAGCCCCAAGGATACTTATTTCTAAAGTGCTTCAGCCATTTAGAAACGCTCCGAGAGGGACCGTATCGGTTTGCACCGGAAGAAATCGAGAAATATTTCAGTTCTGAGTTTAAAATTGATTCTATAGAAAAAACGGTATACCAGGGAGCAATGGATCCGTTACCAAAAGCTCTTTTTTGCATTTTACAGAAGGTATAAAATGGGTAGCTTCCCGGCATTTTTTAGGGGTAC
>CAZRLQ010000336.1:0-2732 GCA_964600725.1 uncultured Desulfobacterales bacterium | reverse complement strand
TGCTCTGTTTTCCGGGTTTCAGAATTGCAGTAATCAGTCAAAATTCAGGATAACGAATTTGTCTCCGATATTTTCTGCTTATGGATAAAGGGCAGGGCCTTGCCGGGCGACTCATAAGAGTTTGACATTTACGGGAACAAATAAAAACCCCTCCAGATGTGAACCGATCAAATTCACAAAGGAGATGCTTTTATGGACAACTCTTCAAGCTTAAACCACAGTCGCCGGGTATGCAAATACCATGTTGCTGGATTCCCAAATATACGGTACCGTAGAAAAACATTAATATGGCCAGCTTCATCAGTATTTTGGCCGAATTTTCAAGGAGTTGGCCCATAATGGAGAGTGTGAGGTATTAGCGAATCAGAAATAACTCAGGCGGGTCGAAGAACCCGAATAAATATGAACAGCGGCAAAAGGCTCGGAAAGGCTATCAGGAAGATGGTAAAGTAACTGTTTGCGTCAAATGTGTAGGTTTGACCCCCCTTTGTTTTTGGACCCGTCATAGGCAATGAGAAAAGATAATATCCTTTTTACTGCGGGGCCTTCCTGCAATCCTCGATGAACAAAAAAACTCAGACAGCCGATTGTTTTGGCCATGTGCCACCAGGCCGGCAAAAAACAGGAATCGTCGGCACAGTTTCCATAAAGAGTTTCACTTAAAATCGGAACTGCTCCTGCCGGGCCCGATGCTGCCGAGCCTTGTTTGAACTGCAAAAGATCCGGTCGGTAATTTTTGTAGTCTTATTCTACCTCGATTCTGGTCATTTCTTTTTTATTTTCGGCAGATGCTTTTTTTTCAAGAACTTCAATTTTATCATCTACCAATGACCTTATCGCCTTAAAAAACTCAATCCTGGACTGCGCCATATGCTTATAAAATTTTGATTTTTTACCAAACGCCTCCTTGAAATCAAAAAAAAACTTGCTGACCGGACAAGAATTAATCTCTTTTTCGTTCTTTTCTTTATACATGATTCTCTCCTTTAAAATGAATGGATAATTGCCTGCCCTCAAAAGTTGCCTTGACCGACTTTACAGCGGCTACATGCCTTGGCAGAAGTATATGTCTTTTAAAACCAGCTACCCTGACAATCAATTCATCTGAAAGCTTGCTTATTTCAATATCCTTTTTTCCAAGAAACGGGAGATTCATCGTCAGCTTGTATTCCCCATTTTGTTTTGTTAAATTATATGGTTTACCTTCAAAAAATCTATCTAAAGGATTTTTGTTTCCGTATATCTGGTCAGCCAATGCATGGAGATCATTATATCCGAGTACTTCCCCCTTGAACAGGTTGACCTGAAATATCGGAACCGGGCTAAAGTAATCATTTGCATGGTCGATATATTGTTTTTGATTGAATATCCAGTCCTTAAAATAGATATCATTTACTTCATCGGGCAAGATCCGGTTCATAATAATACCGTCTATATTCATATTATAAAGGCAAAAATACATAAAAGCGCGCTGAGTTTCCTTTAAAACTATCTTTTCAGGATTGGCAACAAGACGAACCGTCGTTATTTTCGGGTCAACAAGTATTTCATCCACTCCTTTTAAGCGGTCAAACAGATTTTCAACAGCGGCGAAATATTCATCCCCCGGCAAAGGGACGTCATAAATTCTCTTTGCAACCGGACGCGCATATTTTGTGATGGCCCTCTCGATTTTGAATATTTTTTTCATATACCACTCCAACGTAGTAGGAATGCTGATAAATCTAAGAGATTCACCAGTAGGAGCACAATCGAGTATTATCACATCAAAAGTCTTTTTCCTGACATATCGGTTGATGTAAAGAAGCAGGCTGATCTCTTCCATGCCCGGCAAAATGGCGAGTTCCTCAGCCAGAATGTCATCCAACCCAGCAGTATTTAAAAGAGTCGAGAGATATGAATGAATATCACCCCAGTTTCTTTCAATCTCTTCTTGAATATCCAATTCCTGAATCCACAAATTTTCGCCGAGTTTTACTGGTTTCCCCTTGTTTTGATCGAGAAGTTTCCGATCCAGATCGAAAATATCTGAAAGACTGTGTGCAACATCTAAAGACATGATCACAGTCTTGTGACCAGCTTCGGAAGATTTAATTCCAGTAGCAGATGCGGCACTCGTTTTCCCTACTCCGCCTTTTCCTGCAAAAAAAATGATTCGCACCTTGAAACTCCCGGCTTTTCTTTAAAAAAATTATTTTGGCTCATCATGTTCAAACACATAACCGCCTGTCCAGACTTCTTCTGTTTCACCTGTTTCTTCATTCAATACTCGCACAATTTCCCACCTGGATTCAAAATCAAAATCCACTGCCCAGTAATCGATCCAGTCCGTATGATTCTGCGTCAACACCTCGCGGCTGACAATACCGTTTTTGTCTTTGCTGATCTTGACTATCCGCCCTTGTCCATAATTACCTTATTCTTGCCTTTCTTCAGAGTTTCATCTGTGCCTTTGGCATCCTGTGAATAAAACACGGAAGAACCGGTCAATCCCGCGCCAACACTGTTCTTTTTAAAATGCGGCTTGATTTCAATAAACGAGACATCATGAAGCACCACCTGATTTTTTCCACCGCCCGCCTGCAAAACACATTTCGTAGAATATATTTCATTGCCAGATCAATCCCCTTTGTCCTGACTTTGTCCAGAATATTGGGAAACAGCACCATTTCAGACCCAAACCCGAGAATATCCACCCTGGTAATATGCTTCTGACGGCATTCAAGAATAAT
>CAZRLQ010000335.1:0-2740 GCA_964600725.1 uncultured Desulfobacterales bacterium | reverse complement strand
GCCGGCTTTTTTCCCCAATGCAATCATAGTTGTATTTTCTGCTAATACCATCCCCCATATGGTTTCAATCATACGCTCTTTTGCAATAGATATGCTCAGTTCAAGCAGTCTTGCGCCGACTCCTTTTCCCTGCCAGGGATCTCCGACAACCACTGAAAATTCCGCATTTTTGCCGTCAGGATCAGAGATTAAGCGGGCGACACCTATCATTTCATTATCAATATCGGACTCTTTAAAAGCTATCAGGGCTATTTCCCTGTCGTAATCGATCTGGGTCAGGCGGGCCAGCATTTCCCTGGAGAGTGACTTTAAAGGTGCAAAAAACCGCATATAGATGTTTCTGGGTGAAAGCGTGTAGAACAGATCAACTAAAAGAGGCGCGTCTTCCGGTTTGATAGGCCGGATAAATATTTTTATATTCTTTTTAGTAACGGTCTTTATTTCATACTGGTTTGGATAGGGGCTTATAACCAGATGCATTGGGGCCTGCACCTCGGAAGGCTTGAGAATAATACGTGCATCTACTGCATAGGCTTGATTTTCGACCAATATCATGGGATTTATGTCTAATTCAATAATTTCGGGAAAATCCGTTATCAGGTGGGAAAGCCGGATCAAGATCTCTTCAAGAAGGAACAGATTGGCCGGAGGCCGGTTGCGGTAACCTTTTAAAAGCTGGTAAACCCGTGTGCTCTCCAGCAGTCTTCTGGCAAGCAGTCTGTTCAGGGGAGGCAGAGCGATTGCCTGGTCTTTGAGTATCTCAGTCATGATGCCCCCCATTCCGAACATTATTATAGGGCCGAAATCAGCGTCTTTTTTGCTTCCTATGATCAGTTCGTAATCAGGGCGTCTGAGCATATGCTGAACAGTTACCCCCAAAAGTTCGGCCTTTGGATCATAATCATGAGCGCCTGCCATTATCTGAGCAAAAGCTTTTTCAACATCTTTGTCATCATGCAGATTAAGTTGCACACCGTTTGCATCCGACTTGTGAATAATATCTTTGGAATAAATTTTTAATGCAACAGGATAGCCCAGGCTTTGAGCTATCTTTACAGCTTCTTCAGAGGTGGCGGCCACATAGGCCGGATTAACCGGTATACCGTAAGCTGCCAGCAGATCTTTTGATTCAGCCTCGTCAAGCATTAAATTTTCGCATTTCAAGGCATCCTGAATGATTTCTTTTACCCTTTTTTTATTAAATTCCAAGGCAGTCGCCAGTTTTGGCGGAATTTCCTGGAGCAATTCAAGGTTCTTTGTATAGGAATACATATACATAAATGCCCTGATCGCTCGTTCAGGAGTTTCATAGGTGGGAATTTTCGCTCTATTTAATATTTCACGTCCCTTTTCCACATCTGCTCCACCCATCCATACAGTAAAAACGGAAATCTGTCTGCTGTCTATAGCCTTGGCAAGAGATTCAGCCACACCAGCGGCATCCGTCATGGCCTGGGGAGTCAGGATAATCAGTAATGCGTTGATTTCAGGAGCCGAAATACAGATACTGACCGCTTGCCGGTATCTTTCAGGAGAAGCGTCACCAAGGATGTCAATGGGATTTCCGTGGCTCCAGAAAAAAGGAAGAACGCTGTCCAATTTTTTCATGGTTTCAGAGCCAAGACTGACCGCCTCGATTCCGTAATTGGATAAAGCATCAGTGGCCACAACTCCTGGACCGCCGGCATTTGTGATAATGGCTAAACCATGACCTATGGGACGGGGCTGCTTAGCCAAAAGTTCGGCGCAGCCGAAAAGATCTTCAATTGTATCGATTCTTACAAGACCGGCTCTTTTAAAAGCCGCATCATATACAGCATCTTCACCTGCCATCGCGCCCGTGTGAGAAGCCGCGGCTTTTGCACCTGCCTTGCTTTTTCCGGATTTAAGCACCGCAATCGGTTTAATGCGTGAAACAGAACGGGCGGCGCTCATAAACTTTCTGATATTGCTCAGGCTTTCAATGTACAAAACAATACTGCTGACCAGGGGATCATGGCCAAGATAATCTATCAGATCCCCGAAATCAACATCCAGCATGGAACCGATACTTATAAAATGGCTGAAACCGATTCTTTCTTTTAAAGAGAGATCAAGAGCGGCTGTGCATATAGCCCCGCTTTGTGAAATAAAAGCCAGGTTTCCCGGCAAAGGGTTATGGCTCGCAAAGCTGGCATTTAACTTCGATCCGGAACATATGATTCCCAGACAGTTCGGGCCAATAATCCGTATTCCGGCTGCATCAGCGGTCCTCTTGATTTCAGCCTCTGTCTTCCGGCCTTTTTTTCCTGTTTCTTTTCCACCGGCAGCAATGACAATTGCTCCGCCGGCACCTGTTTCAGCGCATTCTTTTATGATCGATGGTATAGTGATGATCGGCGTGGCAATAACGGCAAGATCGATAGAGCTGCCGATATCTTTCAAAGCAGGATATGACGGCAGGCCGCATACTGATTTATAGCGGGGATTTACAGGAAATGTTTTGCCTTTATACCCGCTTTTCTCCAGATTATCTACAATGACATGACCGATGCTTTTTTCTTTTTCACTTGCCCCGATAACAGCCAGGGTTTTAGGTTTAAAAACTTTATCAAGATTATAAATACTCATCTGATTTTACCTTTTCGGTGAATATGAGTAGTGAGTTATGGGTGATGAGTTGTAAGTCAGGTATTGAGTAACTCAAAACCCAAAACTCAATAATCCGCTATGATCCTTTATTTTTTCTCCTCTGCCCCTT
>CAZRLQ010000334.1:0-2747 GCA_964600725.1 uncultured Desulfobacterales bacterium | reverse complement strand
TGAAACATGAGGCAGATATAATCATTTCGCGAAAACTGAATGCAGGATTTAGGTGCTAATAAAGTGATAATAAACAGCTATATTAAATTAAAAGATCGATATCATGAACTCTGTTCCGGAGATATTTTTATTGGAATGATAGCCGCAAAACATCTGAGAGGGTCTATTTTAGTCGATCTTCTTGAACGGGGTATCCGCTGTTTTCCTTCACCCCTCTCACAGCTTTTAAACAGCTTCAAAACCGCTCAGGCTTTAATTTTAAAAAAATGGATGCTGCCGCATACATTGGTTATTGCGCGGCGAATAGATTTGATCGATGCTATTAATCAGTACAATAGAGCCGGTATTGGTCCTGTTGTAACCAAAGTGGATAATCTGCATTGCGGCCATGGAATCCGCAAGTGGGATAATATTGAAATTCTGTACAGTTACATAGCTCTTTCCGAATCTTCATATCCATTTGTTATTCAACCATACCTTGAAAAATTTACTGATATCCGTGTTATTATTGTTGGAGATTATATTGAAACTTATATCAGATACAACCCTGATAATTTCAGGATGAATATATCCTCAGGCGGCAGCAGTTATCCCTATCTGTTAAGCAAGGATAAAGAAAAGTTTTGCCGCACTGTTATTGAACGAGGCAAATTCCCTTTTGCCCACATCGATCTTCAGATTGCTGAAAGCGGCGAATATTACCTTTCTGAGATAGCGTTAAACGGCGGTCTTAAAGGGGCAAATATCAGCAGAAGGGAACTCGACGGGAAAAAGAAAGAGCTGCTTGAAAGGCTTGCAAGGGAGCTGGAAAAAAAGGGTAAGGATTCATATTAAGCCTGTCGGTTTTTAAAGAATTCACGCCCGAAGGATGTGATTATTGAGAAGTTACGAATCATTATGTCTCAAGTCCATAAGAAATGCGGCAGGATATCCTGAAGTTATGCAACAGCCTGTTTTATGGTGATTTTTCCCTTGATCGGATAACATTCTTTAAGCGGAGGTATTGATGAAAGTCCTTGTAGTTGGCGGCGGCGGCAGAGAACATGCTCTTGTATGGAAAATCGCTCAGAGTCCAAAGGTAAAAAGGATATACTGCGCACCCGGAAATGCAGGGATTGCGGATATAGCGATCTGTGTGCCTATCATTGCTGAAGATATTGATAAACTTGTTGAATTTGCAAAAAAAGAAAAAATAGATCTCACAGTAATCGGTCCTGAGGCGCCTCTTGCTTCAGGTATCGTTGATATATTTGAGAAGGAGCACCTGAAAGTCTTTGGAGCTTCTAAAAATGCTGCTAAATTAGAATCCAGCAAAACCTTTGCCAAGGCTTTGATGGTTAAATATAAAATACCTACGGCAGCCGGCCGCAGCTTTACCAGCTTTACAGAAGCCAAAGAGTATGTACGTAAAATAAAGCTGCCCTTTGTTGTTAAGGCTGACGGGCTTGCGGCCGGAAAGGGCGTAATCGTTTGTACGACAGGAGATGAAGCGATAGATGCACTTGATCAGATAATGGTTCAGCGCAGTTTTGGAGATGCCGGAGACAGGGTGTTGGTGGAAGAGTTTCTTTCGGGCGAAGAAGTTTCATTTCTTGCCTTCACCGATGGCAAGGCCGTACTTCCTCTGCCTTCTTCTCAGGATCACAAGCCTGTATATGATAATGATAAAGGACCTAATACAGGCGGAATGGGCGCATATTCTCCGGCGCCGATTATCGATCGGTATATGTATAACAAGATCATAAGCGAGATTATGATACCGGCGGTACGTGCAATGGCAGCTGAAGGCAGCCCGTACAAGGGTGTATTGTATGCAGGGCTTATGATAAATAATGATCAGGTTAAAGTGCTGGAATTCAATGCCCGTTTTGGAGATCCTGAAGCTCAACCGATACTGATGCGGATGGAAAATGATATTGTTCCGATTTTGGAAGCAGTGGTGGAAAATCGGCTTGATGAATGCAGCCTGGAAGTCGATCACAGAGCTTCGGTCTGTGTTGTTATGGCCTCCGGAGGTTATCCCGGATCATACAATAAAGGTATGCCGATTTCAGGACTTGAAAAGGTTCAATCCACAAAGGATGTTGTCGTTTTCCATGCAGGCACCGGTGTTGGAAAAGATAAAGCAGTAGTTACCGATGGCGGACGTGTTCTCGGTGTTACTGCCCTTGGTGCCAGTGTTGAAGAAGCTATATCAAAAGCCTATCAGGCTGTCTCGGAGATAAGTTGGGAGAAAGTTTATTATCGCAGAGATATCGGCGCAAAAGCTTTGATAAGACAAAAAGTGTCTCCGGAAGTCGGAATAATAACGGGCAGCGATTCTGATATTGAAATAATGGATGAGACAGTAGCTGTATTAAAAAAATTTGACATTCCCTATGAATTGACTGTTGCTTCAGCTCACAGAACTCCCGAAAGAACAGCAAAGCTTGCTTCTAATGCAAAAAAACGTGGAATAAAAGTCATTGTTGCAGGTGCAGGACATGCAGCTCATCTTGCGGGTTTTGTTGCTGCTTCTACCACTCTTCCTGTAATCGGTGTTCCAATAGATTCGTCGGCGCTTAAGGGATTTGATTCTCTTTTGTCCACAGTTCAGATGCCTGCAGGCGTTCCTGTTGCCACGGTTGCTGTTGGAAAACCAGGGGCCAGAAACGCGGGTATTCTTGCTGCACAGATTTTAGCTCTTTCTGATTCAGAGCTTGAAAAGCGTCTGGAAGCTTTTAAAAAGGAGATGTCGATCCAGGTTG
>CAZRLQ010000333.1:0-2756 GCA_964600725.1 uncultured Desulfobacterales bacterium | reverse complement strand
TGCCTGCCCGATTGATTACAAATTGGTCACACAATGCCGGGCAACCACAAAGGGGTTGCCCCTGCGGGCATCGAAAATTTTTGTATTTTTGGGCATCTTATGATTGGAGAAGTTATTTCGTCCCCGTTCCTGAC
The DNA here is from genome assembly GCA_964600725.1 of uncultured Desulfobacterales bacterium. Taxonomy (GTDB): domain Bacteria; phylum Desulfobacterota; class Desulfobacteria; order Desulfobacterales; family CAZRLQ01; genus CAZRLQ01. The sequence goes on along the minus strand of CAZRLQ010000333.1, from coordinate 2,622 downwards.
TAATGTTTAGCCCATTTCTTATTCTTTTTCCTGAGTTGACCCGGAGGATATTTACGTTTATGTCTTCTGAACTGGGTTGTACCCTAATAATCCCGCTGACCTCGCCGTCGCTCAACGGTAATGGGAACCGGAAGAAAGCTTCTTCTATTTTATTCTCTTGGAGAATGCGATCATCATCTGGTTGCGGTCTTCCATCTGCAGGGAAGCTTCCAGGCCGCCTGCGTCAATATTGATATTGATTACCTCTTTTGTCATCCTGACCCCCATAGGGTCTTTATCGGCTATGGTTTTCGCTATCTCCCACGCAGTGTCGAGAAGCTTCTCCTTTGATACCAGACGGCTGGCAAATCCCAGGTCCATCGCCTCTTTGGCGCTCATCCAGTTTCCGGTCAGCAAAAATTCATTGGCGCGTCCCGAGCCGATGAGCCTTGGCAGGAAATAGCTTGAAGCCATATCAGCTCCGCCCAGGCCGATATTGATATAAGCAGCGGAAAAGCGGGCATCATAGGCAAGGATACGGATGTCGGAAGCCATTGCAAGGGAAAATCCCAGACCGGCCGCAGCGCCATGAACGCAGCAGATAATCGGCTGCGGCGCCCGGCGCATGGCCTGCAACAGCCTTGACAGTCTTGCCTGGGCATGACAGGATTCGGACGGGTTCATCTCATTCAGCAGAGAAGGACCGAAAGTTTTCATGTCTAGTCCCGCGCAAAAGCCCTTGGCTTTTCCACCGTCAAGGATAATAACACGGATATTGTTATCAGACATGCGATCCTGCCAGAACCGGTGAAGCTCGGCAACCATCTTTTCATCAATCGCATTGTATTTCTCAGGTCTGTCAAGGGTAAGGCAGCCGACCGGCCCTTTGGTTTTGTATATAATGGTCTCCATGGTAAACCTCCGTAAAGTATTTTTAGTTATGAGTTGTGAGTTCAGGAGTATTCAATATGGCAAAAATAGTCAATATTAAAGAATACCGAACCAGAGTGATTGAAGATAAGGCATTTGGTCACTGGAATAGACGTTTTGGCGAATCATACGGCGAAACAACAAAGGTTTCCGATCTTTCCGACAAATGCATCTATCTGCTGGCCTTATCCGGAGATGAGAGTACAACTGCCTATTACGAGCTGATAATGGGCATCTCCGATCTTGGGAAAGCTTCCGAATTTTCCTTCCTTAACAAAAAAAATCAGCTTAGAGTCATCGATATTCATCTTTTCCTGGCTGATCAAGTCCGTTTTGAAATGATGCGCCGTCTGAAATGGATAAAGAACCTTCCCAGCGAAGGGTACACTCTTATTGAAATGGTTCGTTCCTTTGACAAAGTAGATGCTGTATGCAGAGACGCCCCTCTTCTTCTGTCTGAAACCCACAGGGCCTACAATTACTACAAAGAACTTACTGCAAGAGACAAGGAAGCCTTTATCCGCCTTATAATCCCCAAGGCCATAGAGGTCTTTGGAAAAGAGATGTAACGTTTTTGACAAAATATGCAAAAGTGAGCTTACGGTTAAAGGTCGGTTAAAAATATCATGAAATGCGCAGACTATTGGATAGAGAGGCTAAGACTTGAAAAACATCCTGAAGGAGGCTTTTTCCGGGAGACCTACAGATCTTCAAAAAAGATCGACCAATGCTATCCGGCAAGCCGGTTAAAAGGATCCCGTCCTGCTGCAACGGCGGTCTATTTTCTGCTGCCGGGCGATAAATTTTCAGCCCTTCACCGGCTCAGATCCGATGAGATATGGCACCATTATGACGGTACATCGCTGACCATACATATGATAGACGCAAGGGGCGGATACGAAAAAATTTTTCTTGGAACAGATCCCGATAAAGACGAAGAACCTCAGGCGGTTGTCCCAGCCGGTATATGGTTCGGAGCAACGGTTAATGACAGAGATTCATACGTCCTTGTCGGCTGCACGGTTTCGCCGGGCTTTATCTTCCAGGATTTTGAAATGGCGCGCCAAGATGAACTGCTGCGAGTCTATCCGGAGCATAAAGAAATTATCGAAATGCTTACGTATGATTCTGTCCCCGTTCCTTAAGTCTTAAACCGGTCTGTTACGGTGCAGGTATATTGCGTGATTATTTCTCACAAAATATGGCTTTGGTTCTAACTTTGGCCATCAGCAGGTGTAATAAAAAAACCGGAAAAAGATTAATCCGCAGATTGCGCAGATTAACGGCCGGTCTTTTTTATCTGCGCTAATCTGGGCAATCTGCGAATAGATTTTTTTTGATAATAGCCGAAAATATGACCAGTCCCCAAACCTGAATTATTCATAAATTTTGTTAAAAAGAATATTATGCTGATTTTGGAGGATCAGAGGGCCGACATTTTTCGTGGACTCCCTGAGGACGCCATTCAGGAAAAGGTCTTGATTGGATGAAACGGCGAGATTTGGAGCGTAAATTGCGGATAGCAGGTTGTTTTACTTAAAGCGCGAAGGCAGTGCCCCTGCGCTTTGGATCAATCCGATCCCACATACAGCTAAATCGGTAAAATTGTTCCGTTTAACGTGGGCCTGCTGAATTTTGGTTGACAACTTATCTGATAGTCGGTTATAAATAATTTTTTTAATTGCAGCAAGAAGCTGTATATACAAAATATTA
>CAZRLQ010000332.1:0-2762 GCA_964600725.1 uncultured Desulfobacterales bacterium | reverse complement strand
GCTGGTGGCCTTTCGGCAAGCGTGCATAGCGCAAAAAAAAATCAGCGAAGGCGGTGAGCGGCAGGCTGCCTGTAAAAAGCAGGCAGCCTGCCGCTCAAGACAGAAATGTGAGAAAGTGGTTTTATGCTTCAGAAAGGTTCAGGCTGTGGATCTGAGTTGTAGTTCCATATGTATTGGCATAGATTCCGCCTTCCCGTTTCACCGTTTCACCGTTTTACCCTCATCACCAAGCATATCCGCATAACGATTCCGAGCCGGTTCAACCATCTTACGATCCGTCCATTTGCCATGTATTAGTCTGTGGAAAATAAGACGAAAGTCGTTTAAGATTACAAGTAAGCTCGGTATGAGTATCAAAGTGAGGATGGTTGCAAAAGAGACACCGGCAGCGAGAGAGATTGCCATTGGAATCAGGACTTTCGCCTGCAGATCTGTTTCCATGATCAAAGGCGCCAGACCGCCGGCAGTACTGATGGTAGTAAGAAAAATAGCGCGAAAACGCCGAACCCCGCCTTGTTGTATGGAATCAAAAAAAGGGATGCCTCTGGCTATATTCTTATTAATTTGTTCGATCAAAACGATTGCATCATTAACCACTACACCGGAGAGAGCCACCATTCCAAATATGCTTATCAATGAGAGATTATACCCTAAAATAATATGTCCGATAATACCGCCTATTATCCCAAAAGGTACGGTCAGCATTATAATAAAGGGCTGGGCATATGAACGGAAGATGGTTGCAATAATAATAAAAATGCCGACTATAGCCAGGGGAAACCCTATGAACAGGCTTTTAAAAGACTCACGCATTTTTTTCTTTTCCCCTTGAAGGGAAATAAGGATGCCCGGATAGCGGTATTTCAGCCGTTTAAAATATTGACTGGAAAGATCGGCTATAATCTCATTTGCGTTGGCCTTGTGCGTATCAACTGAGGCTGTGACGGCAACCCGCCGCATTCCGTCTGTTCGGGTGATTTTAGAATAACCGGGTGAAAATTCTATATTCGCAACCGAACCGAGCGGTATTTCATGTCCTTGACTTGTGCGGATCCGAACCTGTTTAATATCGGATATCCTCCTCCGTTCAGATGCACTGTATCGCACCTTGACTCGAATATCATCCCGTCCTCTTTGCAGCCGCAGTGCCTCTTTGCCAAAAAAACCGGCTTGAATTTGTGTGGCCAGATCATTTACTGTCAGTCCTAATGTTCGTGCTTCAGGTTTCAATGTCAACCGCATTTCATTTTTTCCAGCAGAGAAATCAGAATGTACCTGGTAGACTCCTTCAAACTCATGCAGCCTGCTGATCAGATCATCAGAGGCAGCAAGAATGTCGGTCATACTTTCCCCCTGGATCCAGATTTCAATCGGTGCACCCGGTGGACCGGCCTCCATGCCTTCAAATGTCAAGGATTTTATGCCTGGAATAATTCCAACCTCTTTTTCCCACATAACCATGATGTCCTCTGAATGAACTTTCCGTTTCTCTGAATCAAGCAGTATAAACTGAACTCCGCCAAAATTCGGACCGGTCATCGGACTCTCTCCCAGTGTCTGTCCTACAATAGTTAAATGACTTTTGACAAGCGGATCTCCGGAAGCTGTCTTGATTCGGCCGGCAAGCCGCATAAAGGCGGTTTCAACCTCTTCAACAGCCCTTCGGGTTACATCAGGGGGAGTGCCGCTGGGAAATTCTACTGCTGAAGTAACAACAAAGCCGTCAATTTCAGGGAAAACCTCGAATTTCAATAATCCGCTTTTAATCAGCCCAAAAGTTAAAAGCAGTAAGCAAACAGCCGTGCATAATGAAACATAACGCAAGCTTATAGCTTGTTTAATAAAAGGGGCGTAAATATGTTTAATAAATCTTTCCAGACCTTGATCAGCCATAGTGTGAAATTTTTGAACCCATCGGCTTATCAGGTTATGGCCGATATCTTTTATATCCGGATCAGGCAGGTGGCTCAGGTGAGCAGGCAGCATTATAAAACATTCTATCAAGGAAATAAAAAGACAAGCAATTGTTACGGCAGGCAAGATAGCGATAAATTTGCCCATAATTCCGCCAATAAAGGCCAGGGGGATAAATGCTATAATGGTTGTTGTTACCGCGGCAATTACAGGCATCCCGATTTCACATACACCCTCGACAGCAGCCATAGTGGGAGGATCACCTTTTTTTCTGTGAACAAAGATCGCTTCTCCGACAACAATGGCATCATCAACAATAATACCGAGGACCATGATAAACCCAAAAAGTGAAACCATATTGATCGTACCGCCGATAGCCCATAAAATAACCATTGCTCCTGATATAGAAATCGGTATGCCCAAACCGGCCCAAAAGGCGAGACGCATATCCAGAAATGTCCATAAAAGCATGAAAACCAGGCAAAGTCCGATAATTCCATTTTTGACAAGCATATTAATGCGTGAATGGAGCATATCTGTCCCGTCAAAAAGGATTGAGAGATTTATACCTTTTGGCAGTTGCTGCTTCTTTTTGTTGATAAAATCCTTTACTGCTTTGGAAATCGCTAAGGCGTTTTCTTCCTTGGTTTTAAAAACATGTATAATAAGAGCCCTTTGACCGTTTATTTTGGCGATTACCGGGTCTTCGGTAAATCCGTCATTAATAACAGCTACTTGATCCAATGTAATCAGTTCTCCATTGGGCCTGGCAATAACTACAATTGAGGAAAATTCCGGACCGGTATATTTTCGACCCATCGTACGAACACGAATTTCTTCACCCTTTG
>CAZRLQ010000331.1:0-2770 GCA_964600725.1 uncultured Desulfobacterales bacterium | reverse complement strand
AGAGACAGAAAGCTTGCTGCAACCGCTTTTGGAAGAAAAGTGCGGCAAAAAAAAGATGATGAGTTCACTTTTAACTTTCCCGCCGAAAAGCCACCGCCTTGAGACAGGGGAGTATTCACTTGCTTTTCGAACAGGATCTTTTGTCAAACAGAGCACTTACCTGCGCCATAATATTTGAAACAGGGATTGATTTTTTTTTATAACCCGCATTTAAACTTCCTATCAGTTCAACCTCTATGCTTTTTTTAGTGCAGGCATTGAATAAGAAGTTGTCAGGCTGAAACAGCCTGTCTGTATTTTTAATCAGCAAAACTTTAATGGGGGCATTGCAAAATTTGGCTATACGAAATGCTCCTTTGTTAAAATCTCCTATTTTGTTTCCGCAACTTCTGGTTCCTTCCGGGAATATAAAAAGATTACCTCCGGATGACAAAAAGTTTTTCATCTGTTCCATATTTTTCAGCAGCAGTGAAGCATACTTTTTATTGCCGCTTGTTTCCGGTATATATCCAGATGTTTTTAAAACCCATCCAAAGAGAGGAACTTTAAAGAAAAAATTTTTAACAATAGTCTTCTGTTTTTTAAATAAAGAGATTAAAAGAATCGGATCCAGATAAGAGAGATGGTTGCATACGATAACTGAAGATCTTATTGAAAGAACCTCGTCATGAACAAGGAGTTCAAGTCGAGGGATCAATGCGAGAAGAAGAAAAAAGAAGCATTTGTAAAAAAGATGATTCAGTCTTTGAAACGATTTTTCGCGATTTTTGAAAAATATAAATGTTGCCAGATAAAGCGGGAAGAAAAAAAGCAGGTAACCACAGGTAAAATATATCCATAGAAGTAAAGTAATTATAAAATCAGCGGCGAATTTAAAAGGATTGAAAGGATTGAATGATGCCTGCATGTTGAATTTGTCTTGGGATAGAAAAGGGGAAGCAGATAAGGTACCCCGAACTTATTGAGAAGTTACATATTTTTTGCCGGTTATCACTCAAAATTTTTAATAATCAGATTGGTATTAACTCCGCCGAAAGCAAAATTTTGAATGGCGGCTATCCGGATATCATGTTCGATAAGCTTATGCGGATGTCTTATCATGGAACATCTTTCGTCAATTTTTTCCAGGTTTAACGTAGGAAATACAACCCCGTTTTCCATCATATAAATTGTAATAATAGTTTCAATAACCCCGCATGAACCCATTATGTGGCCCATATAACTTTTTAATCCTGAGACGTAGGGAGTCTTTCCATATACATTATAGGCGGCCTGGGATTCGATAACATCACCCATCTTGGTACCTGTAGCATGGGCGCTGACAAAATCGACTTCATTGTTTGCTATCTTTGCATTCATAAGTCCAAGTTTTATGGTCCGGGTTATTCCGTTTATATTAGGCAAAATCAAGTCGCCACCATTGTTGTTACAGGCGAATCCGATAACCTCTGCAAGTATATCAGCTCCCCGTTTTTTTGCAAACGTATACTCTTCCAGCAAGAGAGCCCCTGCCCCTTCGCCTACAACAAGACCGTCTCTGCTGACGTCAAAGGGGCGCGGTGTAAGATGGGGAGTATCATTGAATCCTGTTGAGCAGGCTAACAGATTGTCAAATACAGCGACAGATGCGGTATCATACTCGTCGGCACCTCCACAAATCATGGCATCCTGCAATCCGTATTTGATCGCCTCATAACCGAAACCGATCGATTGACTGCTGGTAGTACAGGCGGTGGAAGATGAGATTACCCGGCCGGTTATCCCAAACATTTTGGTGATATTAACTGCGGTAGTATGAACCATTGATTTAAGGTAATCTACTGCGCCGATCTTGGAAAAAGCAGATGGAGAATCGCTGAAAAAATTTTTATATATATCTCGTTGAACGGTGGGACTTCCATGGGTTGAGCCGAATGCAACACCCAGTCTGCCCGATGTGACAAAATCAGAATCAAGATCCGCTTTTTCAAGAACCTCCTTGACTACCTGACATGCATAATATGACACAGGACCCATGGTCTTTCGATACTGACGTTTAAAATCATACTCAATGGGATAATCAACTGTCCCGAAAACCTTTGAATGAATATGATCTGACAAAAGATCATCTTCCCTTAATTTTTTTACCCCGGAAATTCCGTTGAAAAGGCTGTCAACAATCTCGTTCTTTAAATGACCGATTGGAGTTATTGCGCTGCCCGCCGTTATCACGACCCTTCTTTCCATAATGCTCCTGATGATATAAGGTATATGATAGATTGATTCTTTTTGCTGTTTTTTTCAGGATGCTATTGCCGTGTCATGCGTGAAATATCGCATCATGCAGCCGTCATTGCCGCGAAGGCAGGAATCCGGCATTTCCGGTTGCTTTGGCGCTTCTATATTTACGCTTCCTCAAAAATGACAAGATTTAGCCCCTTGTCTTTGCCAATGACTCCACATAATCGCATATTTGATTGATATTCCGAATGCCCAGGGCCTCTTTTTTTTCTTCCTGACTCAGCTCTGATTTAAGCATTCTCTCTATTTCTCCCAAAAGTTCTATCACATCTATACTGTCAAAACCGTGCATATCTCTTAAATTATCATCTAACCCTGGATCCTCTATTTCAAATTCATCACGAAATATTTTCAAGATTTCAAGTTGTATTTCTTCTCGTGTCATATTATCAACCTTATTGTCTCAACACCTCATAGCCAGGGCGATATAGATTTTCACCTAAATCCTGCATTCAGTTTTCGCGAAATGATTATATCTGCCTCATGTTTC
>CAZRLQ010000330.1:0-2788 GCA_964600725.1 uncultured Desulfobacterales bacterium | reverse complement strand
ATAAACAGAATCTACACAATAATCCGCTATTATCCTAAAATACTTGTGTTTTCGGGCTTAAAATGTCTTGTTTTTGCCTCTCTGGCCTGTGAGAAATCCGGATTAAAACCTCTCCTTTTGCCCAATCCATTTGTCAACTCGTACACTTTGCACCTATTTAACTGCAGATGGGCTCAGACAGACACATAGATCGCTAAAAAAGCCATTTTTGCTAACCCCTTGAAACTGATATTTTCAAGTGGCGTCAGCAGTCTATTTTTTTTATTGTATAAGGGTTGACAATTAACACGGGAACAGGTGATTTTTTTGTTATCTTTTCCGCAACACTGCCAAAAATCGTATGCTCTAACCCTTTACGGCCATGAGTTCCCATGATCACCAAATCAATTCCTTCCGAGTCGATGGTTTTAAGAATTTCCTCGGTGGTATCTCCTGGAACAACTATTTTTTGAAAGTTGGGGCAGTTTTGCATCTGTTCATAGCAAACCGTTTCCATGGTCTCTTTGGCATTTTGTACTGCTTCCTGCTGTAATGTCTTCATTGATGTGTGGGGGACATAAACCTTGCCCCATTTATAAAAATCTTGAACCACGTGCAGCAGATAAATCATGCTGTTGTATTTTTCAGAAACAGAGAGAACATAAGGAAGAATCTTTTCGGAGTTTTCCGAGAGGTCACATGGGAAAAGAATTTTCTTTATTTCAACCATAATTTTTTGCCTCCTTTATTAATAAGCTTACACTTTTTGCCTGCCCGCAGCAGGCAGGGATGCCATTTTTATCTGTAAATTTTATGTCAACAACTATTTTCCAAAAACCCAAGCATATAATTCTTTAGAAGAATCTGCTGCATATTTTCTTTCAAGGGTCTTTCAGTATCAATACATATGTAAATACTATCAGATACCTCATCAATAGGCTCAAAATGCTTTTTGAACTGTTCAAAATGATCAATACGCGCATCTGAAATCGAAACAGTATTTTCTCGTTTTGTGAGGCGATCTTTCAGCAATTGGTCAGACGAAACGCACTCTACAAAAAGAATCTCAGATTTCATCTCCTTTGCCAATGTCAAGGCTTTGTGCCGCTGATCCTTAATGCTGAAGGTTGCATCCAGAATAACGGAATTTCCTTTTCCAACATCTTCCTCGGCCAAAGATAGAAGCTTTTCATAAGTTAAAGAACTCGCCTTTTTTGAATATATGCCATCTTCAAAGGAAGCAGCCATCGTTTTTTCAGATTGAACTTTGAACATCTTTTTCCGAACCACATCTGAATTAAATATTTTTACTTTAAATGTTCTGGCCAGTTCCCTGGAAACCGTACTTTTACCCGAAGCCGGCAGACCACAAACCACCCAGATAGTATGGCGGCTAAATCGCAATGCATACCGGTAGGCAAGATCGATATACCGGTTGGTTTCCTTTACAAGGCTTTCTTTTTCCAGATTATCGGAAATACCCTCCCGAATACGGAAAAGATTTACCTTGCCCCGGACACAGGCTCGGTAGCACTTGTAGAAATCGAGCAATACCAACGCCTCGGGATCGCCTGCATATTGAACATAGGTATTAATAAGATGCAAGGCAATATCTGAAAATCCATCAAAATCAAGATCCATTGATAGAAAAGCCAAATCAGAAGCGCTGTCTACATATCTAAACCGATCATTAAATTCTATGCAGTCTACAATCTGAATCCTGTCTGTAAAATAAATATGTTCAGATCTTAAGTCACCATGACAATCACAAATTTTCCCATTTGCAATTCGATGTAAAAAAAGTTCTTTTTTCCCATTTAAAAATGTATGCGTGGCTGTTTTAATCGTTTCAATTTTTTGTCTATCAACTATATTATTTGCAAGCGCTTCTATCTGTTCGAAATTTTCTTCGCAGTTCGTACAAACCGTCTCCCACGTTCCTACAGCATTTATGTCATTGCCGGCAGGTGCATTTCGGTAAAAATTTGCAAGAATTTCCGCTAATTTTTCAACCGCCTCTTTGTCAATCTTTCCTTTTTGCAACAGATACTTCATAGAACGGTTATCAGGAAGCTGGCACATCTTAACGGCATATTCAACTGTATCTCCAGGGCCGTCAAGATAATATCGTCCGTTTTTGAAAGTAATCCGAACAACATCTATATATACACCTTCCGTCAGACGACGATTAAGAATTACTTCCTGGCTGCAAAAATGTCGACGTTTTTCCGGGGTGGTGAAATCAAGAAACCCAAGGTTAAACGGTTTTTTTATTTTATAAACATAATTACCTGTAAGAAAAACCTTGGAAATATGAGTTTCACGTTTTTCTATGAAGGAGACGGGGTGGGGGTAAAATTCAGGCCTTTCCATGGCTTGAAAAATCTCTGCTTGTCTGTTCATTTCCATATTGAACACCATTCTTTCAACCCACCTTTGTGGTTTTAAGATAATAAAGTAATAATATTGGTGAGTTATATTTTATATGGCACTGCATTGAAAAATCACGCGAATACAGTTTGCAATACGTTGATTTTGTTAACAAAATATTTTATAATATCATAAAATATGTTTAAAAAACACCTTTTTTTGCTATTTTTTTATGAAAGATGAGATAAGGCAAGTTCGCGGGGACGTTCGTGCGGGTTTGCGGAGACATCCGGACATTTATCTGTTATTGTGTCATATAGGGATTATGGCACGAAAATCACGCATAGATGCTCCCGGGGCTTTGCACCACATTATTACAAGGGGTATAAGCATATTTGCAATAATATTTATAACTTTTTAAAGGGAACCTCAGTTGTCA
>CAZRLQ010000329.1:0-2801 GCA_964600725.1 uncultured Desulfobacterales bacterium | reverse complement strand
CGTTTGACAAGCGCTTCGGCTTCATCATATTCTTCCCATATATCCGGCCGGCCGTCACCGTTCGTATCTTCCCAAACAGCGGCAAGATTTTGTTTTTCATAAAAATACCAGGTATCTGTTTTGCCGTCTCCATTATTGTCCTTTTCAGCGCGCACAGCCTCTTCTTTATCGTTATAATGCCATGTAATGTTTATAGCGCCTGTATTCCCGTCGTCTTCTTCGCTTTTGGTCAGCTTTCCCTTTTCATTGTAAATTTCTCTGAAATCGATGACATGGTCATTATTTTCATCCACCTCTTTCTGCCGCAGAACTTTATCAAGGTAATAAAATCTTGCCTCGGGATAACCATCCATATCCTGATCCAGTTCGACAACAACAGACCAGTTATCCTTATTAAACCACTCGGTTGTTTCAAAAGAGCCGTCATTGTCCGCATCTTTGACAGCCTTTTCTTTTTTACCCTTTTTATAAAAGACCTTAAGATCTACTTTGCCGTTTCCTGATTCGTCTTTTTCAAGTCTGAATATCCGGCCTGACCTGTAATACTGCCATGTGTCCATAGCGCCGTTTAAGTCGGTGTCGCTTTCAACCTTTTCTTTTTCTTCTTTTTTATTGAAATATATTTTAATATCAGGTTTTTTATCCCTGTTTTTATCTTCTGTCTGGAGAAAAAGTTTTTCTTTCTTAAAATATGAGACTGTTTCAAGATATCGATCTCCATCTGCATCATACTTTATTTTGACAAGTCTGCCCTTGCTATATGTTCTTATCCTGTCAATTTTTCCGGTTGATCTTGTATCTTCTTCTATTTTTTTAACCAGCCCATTATCATCAAAAGAGCAGAAAAAATCGGTTTTCCCATTAAAATCAGTATCTTTGACCTGATAGAACGGCTTTCCATTTTTAAAATCCGTAACAATGTCATATATGCCGTCCTTGTTGGTATCTTTTTGCTCTTTAAAAGGTTCGCTGTTTTTAAAACTGGTGATGATTTCAAACCTGCCGTCATTATCATGGTCTTTTTTTTGCTTTTCAATTACTCCTTTTTGATAAAAACGAAAAGTCTCCATTTTACCGTCTCTGTCAAGATCGTGCCTGCTTTTAAAGGGAAGGCCTTCATCATCATATTCGATTATCCTTTCCATAATTCCGTTTGCATCCTCATCTACTCTTCTTTCAACAGGTTTGTTGTCTCTATAGGTCTGCCAGATATTTATCTTTCCGTCTCCGTTTGCATCTTTTGTGGAAGAGAAAAGATTCCCCTCGCGAAAATAGTAAATCGTGTCAAACCTGCCGTCATCCGTGGAATCTTTTTCGATTCTCAAAGGACGTTCCTTATTGTCAAAAAAAGTTTTCTGGTATAATTTGCCTGATTCATTTATCCGTTCCTGGCGGATCCGTTTTTCCTTGCAAAAATAATCGAAACTGTCTATCCGCCGGTCATGATCTGTATCGGATTCAAGCCGGACAAGAGCCTTGTTTTTATAATATTGGAACCTGTCCATTTTTCCGTCTCCGTTGCTGTCCACCTCTAATTTCAATATATTCCCGCCGCGGTCAAAATACGCGATCCGGTCTGTTTTTCCATCCTTGTTTAAATCCTGCTCTACAATCCTTTCTTTTGCAAAAGAGGGTGATAAAAAGAGGCCGCCTATCACCACAAATGCAAAAAGAAACAAAAAAAGCCGTATGTCAAGAGCCTGTTTTAACAAATTAATTGTTCTTTCCCCTGTCAAAAAAAACAAAAAAAGCCAGAAAAATTTTAAAGGCATTTCTATCCTTTTAAAACCTTCCTGGCTTTACTGATTTATTAATTTAATTGTTGTTTTTTTGTTTTTTGTAAACGCAGCTTCTCGCTGCAAACTGTCAAGCTTATACCCGATTAAGAAATATATTGTCAACTAAAAAGTGATAAAAAGCTACTTTTTTGAGTCAGGTATGTTTGATGCCGAAATTGCTTCTTGCGGCATACGCTTGTTCCCTTTTTTTACGGGTTATTGATAAATGTTGCATTCAACGAACATGGCACAGTTCTATTTTCCCGGCTCAAACCGGCTCAAATATAATCTTTCTTACGGTATTATCATAGAGTTTGAGTTTGCCTTTGAGAAATTTCTGTTCGCCGAAGATACTGACCAGATTAATCTGATCGTTCTCTATTTTTATAAGATCAACACTTTCCAGAAATTTTTCTTCTTTCCCGTCTTTTAAGATAAACGCATGGGCTTCACACATGAAAAAAACCTCCTTGTTATAATACTGATCGGTAATTATTCGAGAGCATTTAAAGCCTTGCGTAAACATTCACTGCTTTTTGCTGTCATCTCTATCATTTCTCGGAAATGCTCCAGACTCTCCTTCTTTCCCGCCGTCTCTAATTGTTCGGCAAATATCTCATATTCTTCCTGATGATGATCATTGTGCGTGATCCAGCGCTCAAATCTGATTCTTGCCTTTTCAATAAAATCCATAACCAAAACCTCCTGTTTTATTGATATGTCAACTTGAATGTCTAATATTCCACTAACAAAATGCGGTGATCAACCAGATTCATCTCCTTGATGCGCGCCTTTACCTTAAGTTTTTCTCCAAATATATTTTCAAAATATATATTTCCGTTTTCAGGTTTCATGATATCCACATTCTTAAAAATTACCCTCTTGTTTCCATCTTTTATAAGATGCACATCTGCTTCGCACATAAATACTCACCTCCTTTTTAGTGAAGTCTGTATCTTGCGCATTCGGTGTTGATCCGCTGAAAACACCGCATGCAATAAAGATTATCATGATATGCAACGG
>CAZRLQ010000328.1:0-2802 GCA_964600725.1 uncultured Desulfobacterales bacterium | reverse complement strand
AAAAATAACCGGAGGCATATAGTTGATATTCGTAAGGATTATTTTTTTCGCATAACGCAGAGATCGGGTGAAAAGGCCATAAATAAACAGACTCATTTATGTATCGTCTCACCGCTCAAAGCGGGGCAATTTTGGAAGCTTATTTGAAAAGGATGAAAATGGCGTGCTGTTGCAAAAAGCAACGGTCTTTTTATTTAAACTTAGAAAGGCATTATATTACAATAAGTTACCATGCGACAGCAAAAATTGAAACTTTTGTTGCAAATTTAAACAAATTTTTTAAAATTGAAACTTCAGCAATTTTTTAACAATCTTTTATTTGGGTCCTTTTAAGTTTTCTATAAAGAGAAGCTCTGTCTATTTTTAAAATTTTTGCGGCCTGACTTTTATTATGGTTGCATTGTTCCAGCACCCATTCAATATATTCATTTTCAATCTCCTGTATCGATTTTAAATAAGGCTTTTCTCTTTTAACAGTAAATAGCTCTATTTCTCTCAGATCGTCTGGAAGGTCGTCTGCATCTATTAACTCGGCTTTGGCTAACGAAACAGATCTTTCCACGATATTTTCTAATTCACGTACATTTCCCGGATAATCATAAGATTTTAAAATCTCTGCAGCTTCTTTTGAGAATCCTGAAATTTTTCTTTTGGATTTAGTATTAAATCGATCTAAAAAATACTGTGCCAAGAGCAGAATATCCTCTTTGCGCTCAGACAAAGAGGGGATATGGATTGGAATGACATTGAGCCGATAAAACAGATCTTCACGGAACGAACCTGCCTTCATGGCCTTTTTTAAATCTTTGTTCGTTGCGGCAACGATTCGTATGTCAATGCCGATCGGTTTGAAACCGCCCACACGGATCAGCTTCCTTTCCTGGATTACCCTGAGCAGCTTTGATTGCATGGCCATGGACATATCACCAACCTCATCAAAAAAGATTGTGCCCCCATCAGCGCTTTCCAGCAATCCGGCTCTTGAAGATGTTGCGCCGGTATATGCGTCCTTTTCATGTCCAAACAATTCGTTTGCAAGCAGCTCGTCGGTAAAAGACGCACAATTAATAGGAAGAAATTTTTTCGCAGAGCGCCTGCTCAAGTTATGAATAGCATGGGCGACCAGTTCTTTCCCTGTTCCGGATTCACCGGTAATCAGGACATTTGAATCAGAGGTAGCGATCTGACGAATAAGCCTTTTTATTTCAAGCAGTTTTGGGCTTTTCCCGATAATCTTCTCAAAACCTGATTGAATCTGTTTTTTTAGATTTTGGACTTCCAGACGCAAACATCTTTTTTCCAGTGCCTGAGATATTAAATGACGAACCTCTTCAGACCTAAGAGGCTTTTCAATATAATGAAACGCCTGCTTTTTTATTGCTTCTACAGCAGAGCTTATAGAACCGTAGCCCGTCATAATAATAACCTCTGTATCCGGATCGAGTTTTTTGGTTTTAGAAAGAACTTCAAATCCATCTACAGGCTCCATAAGCAGATCAGTAAGAACCAGACTGAATTGATTTTTACCCAATATATCGAGCGCCGCTTTTCCGCTTTCAGCGGTTTTTACTTCAAAACCGTTTTTGCCAAGAATTCTTCGCAATGCTTTACGGGTTCCAGAATCATCATCAACAACCAATATTCGTTCTTTTTTGCTCATTTCTTCCTTAAACAAAATCATAAAAAAATAAAATCAGGCACACAATTTGCTTTAAAAATAATAAAACTATAACAAAAAATATCAATATGTTCAAGGAGGCAGGCAATGAAAGCTACTCAAAAGTTATACAAAACTTCCGGCAAACAACCGGATTTGATAAAATTGCGGCTGCAAACCGTTCGTTTAAAAAAAATGCTTGAAAATGTAAGGAGTATAATCGATCTTTTTGAGGATGGAAAAGAAAAATTAAGCGGCGAATATATATTTGATCAACATTACAATGTCTCGATGGTTGATAAGATAATAGAACGGAGCAGGAGAGCTGTCTTTGATGCAAGCGTGCTGATGCCGGAGGGGAACCAAAAATTTTATGCTGCCTTTGACAAATGCAGGCGCTTTGCAGATGAATTTCTTTCAGCTCCTTCTGCCATAAAAGATGAAAATAATGTAAACCAGCAATATCATGATCCAGATGCATTTGAAAATACCGCTGAATATAAAACACTGACAAAGGTTCTGGACTGGATTGAAGGTTCAGCCGAAAAAGATGTAAATTCGGCAATGACAATTATAACCAGCCTTTTTGATAATTTCTTTTCATCACTTGAAAAGGGTAAATCTCCGGCAAGCGGCACATATAAATTGGAGATCCAACATCCGGCTTTTACAAATCATATTGAATTAACTGATTTGGGGGGAGGAATCAGAGAAAAACAAAATGGTTCATATGCAATTGATGATCTTGAGTGCAAGCCATTGCAATTGATCTTAAAGGGAATTTTTGGAGAAGAGAAAATATCAAGCAGTTCAGATGAAACAGCCAGAAACTGGTCAGCCATAATAACCGACAGCCACCTCAGCCTGCGAAGCCTTGACAGCGCACATTCTATATTTTTGGAAACCACTTTAATGAACAATATTAATTCAGATTTCACTTTTTTGTATTCGAAAAGCACAAGCTTGGCTGAAAACCACCTGCCTCAAAACTTTCACATCAAAAAAACTCCACTTGGTTACATGATATGGAGTTATGGCAGAGATTGGTATGATCTTGAAAAGGATATTATTCTGCTGGGCAATACCCTTTTCACCCTTAAATTATAAGCCTGTTTTTTTCATTAGGAACGGGGATATGCCGGACA
>CAZRLQ010000327.1:0-2853 GCA_964600725.1 uncultured Desulfobacterales bacterium | reverse complement strand
ATCCGTGATGAACCATATTTTTTACTGAGAATACGTTTGAAAATTTTGATTTTGCTTATAGCCAATTCCGCAGCCGTGCCAGTGGAACAGGCAGGTGAAGATCTTTGGCAAAAGAGAAAGGTTCTCAAACAGGCTTTAAGGAGAATATTTATAATGCAACATGGAAGAATAGCTGTACCGTCTCTGGACGCAGGAGGCCTGGACGGTAAAAGAGCAGGACATTTTGGCCATTGCGATGTGTTCACTTTGGTTGATGTAAAGGAAGGAGAGATCACGAAGGTAACAACAATCCCCAACCAGACTCATGTCCAGGGAGGATGCATGGTTCCTGTGAATCTTCTGGCAAGCCATAATGTAAATTCACTGATTGTCGGCGGTATTGGAATGCGACCCTTAATGGGCTTCAGGCAAGTAGGTATCGATGTTTACTACGATGCGGTTCGTCCTGAAATAAAATCGGTTGTAGACGATTTGATAGCAGGGAATCTGCCTCTGATCGGAGATAATCAGGTATGCGGAGGAGGCGGAGCCTAACCGGATCATGGCTCGCTCAAGTTAGATTATACGCGGATCTCTGTATTAGAGGAACAGATAATGAAAATAGCTGTAACATCCATGGGTACAGACCTTGATTCACCGGTTGACCCTCGCTTTGGAAGAGCCGCCTATATAATTATTGTTGATTTAGAAACCTTTAGTTTTGAGGTGCTCGATAACGAGGGAAATGTAAATGCCTTGAAAGGAGCCGGAATTCAGGCAGCCGGCATGCTGAGCGATAAAGGGGCGGATATCCTGCTGACGGGATTTTGCGGGCCCAATGCGTTCAAGGTGCTGAAAGCTGCAAAAATAGGGGTGGCAAATGATGCCGGCGGATCTGTGAGAGACGCCATACATGCTTATCTTGACGGGAAATTGCCCTTATCTGATAAGGCAAATGTTGAAGGTCAATGGTAACAGTCATGCCGATGTTTTGACCTGTCTGCGCCCATAATCTCGAAAATTATTCGGCATGAGGTGGCCTAAAACAGATCCGGAGTTTTATTGGAACAAAACCGAAGGGGCGAATTTTACGTTCGCCCTGATTGGTACGATAAGTAGGGGCAATCCTTGTAATCGCCCTTACGGTAGGGGTTTTTCCTCTATTTATCCTGGCAGGTTTATCTGTCTTATCGCTTTTGACATACCGCAGCTGCGGAAACCTTGCGCTGCACGGCATTGTCTTCCACAAAGGGGGGTGAAGGTCATCAGGGGAAAAACAGAACCATATATCATCTCCTGCTGAATTCAAATCAACCATGGTTTTAGGGATAACCGCCTGAATTTTAAAGCCCGAGATATCACCGGTCACCTTTAATACTGCTCCTTCTGGAACGATCTTCATAATACAGGCAGGAAAGCTGTTTGGACCATTGGATGAATGCGCAATGGTAATCTTTTTTCAGGATGCAGGCATAAAGTCTGCTCTGTTTTACGGGCAAAGAGAGGATGCTTTTTTGCCTCAATTTCAACGGGCGCAGCAGTTCTGTATTTTTCAGGTTAAATGTTGCGGTCTTTCCATTAAGATGGACCAGTTCAACATTGAAAATATTGGTTGCTTCCACAAATTCAGCAACAAAAGGAGTTTTTGGCTGGTAAAAGATATCCTCAGGTGTTTCCACCTGCTCAATCCGTCCCTGATGCAAAACTGAAATTCGATCAGCCAGTATCATGGCTTCTCTCTGATCATGGGTAACATGACAAGTCGTGATCTCTGTTTTCTTATGAAGCTGTTTTAATTCGTCTCTTATCTGTTCACGCGCTAAGGTATCGAGATGACTTAAGGGTTCATCCAGAAAGAGAGCATTAGGTTCAGTCACAAGTTCTCTTGCCATAGCAACCCGCTGTTTCTGTCCGCCGCTCAATTCTGAAGGATGCTGCTTTTGCAGTTCACTTAATTTTAACAACCTTAAATAACGATTCACCCGTTCTTTTATATGCTTTTCCTTGACCCCGCCCTTAGGCCAATGCTGTTGACTTAAGAACCGAGGACTTGAATTGGACTAATAACTATTCAAGATTGTTGGGAATTTATTGAGTTTCTTTAGTTTTTCCGATATGTTGTATTATGTTATGTCAAACAAAAGCGTCGGAAACCGCAATTCTTATGCCAAATGACCCGGAACAAGCAGCTTTGATTCTCCGGGAAATTCTCAAAGAAATTGCCGGGGTAAAATATTATCGTCCGGCGAAACCTCGTGCGTCACAGCCCAGAGTTAATAAAAGCCCCTCGAATAAATGGCAGACAAGTAAAAAGAAAAAATGCTCAAAAAACGCTTAAGTCAACAGCATTGTTTCAAAGGGGGAGGAATAAAAGGAGCGCCAGGACTTATTGAGAAGTTACCAATTCTGTTTCTTTTTGCCGGAGCAGGGGCAATTCTCACAATTTCCATTACACCGGAACCGGTGCTTTTCGGGGACCACGATAACTTTGCTCCCTTTCGGCGCAATTTCAAAACCCTTTTTACCTTTGAAAAAGAGCCGGTCTGCCGGCAGCGCGCTGAGATTTAATCTGCACTGAAACGTGCTGCAGCCAAAAGGGCATATTTTGTGTAAGTTACGGGTTTCGATAAAGATCCGCCCTTTGCCGTCGTATTTTTCATGCAGAAGATTGATCAATTCCCACGCGGAACTTCCATCAAAATTGCCCATGGGCCGTACGTGCAGATTACCGTTGCTCTTTCTGAATTCGATTTGAAAATTGGTGCTCATACTTTTTCCTTTCAAAAAAATTTTCGGTTGACAGACCTCCCATACATGAGTCTGTTGATTCATGAGGATTTTCGTTTGAGATCAAGGCATGCGAAAAAAATAACC
>CAZRLQ010000326.1:0-2900 GCA_964600725.1 uncultured Desulfobacterales bacterium | reverse complement strand
AACATGAGGCAGATATAATCATTTCGCGAAAACTGAATGCAGGATTTAGGTTAAATTCAAAGTAAACAAAATTATAATATCATGACAAACAAAACCATTCAAGATATATTACCGCTGGTTGAACGGCCAAGCCGTTATCTCGGCTCCGAAATAAACAGAATAAAAAAAGATCTTAGCTGTGTGAAACTTTTTTTTGCTTTGGCTTTTCCTGATCAATACGAAATCGGCATGTCACACTTTGGACTGCAAATACTTTATCATATTCTAAACCGCCGAAATGAAATCGCTGCAGAAAGAGTTTTTGCTCCTGGAATTGATATGGAGAATTATCTAAGGTCAAATTCGATTCCGCTGATATCCCTTGAATCTAACAGACCGCTTGCCGGTTTTGACATAATCGGCTTCAGCCTTCTGTATGAACTAAATTACACAAATGTTCTTAATATGTTAAACCTTGCAAAGATTCCTTTTATGTCATCAGAAAGAGATAATTCTTTTCCGATTATTATAGCCGGCGGCCCTTGTACCTGTAATCCAGAACCTGTAGCCGATTTTTTTGACGCAATAGTTGTCGGAGATGGAGAAGATGTAATTATTGAACTCTCTGATATCTGGCTCAATTGGAACCAAAACTGCAAAAAAAATAAAAAAGAACTTTTAAAAATGTGGTCGAAGATCGAAGGTGTTTATATACCAGCTTTTTTTGATCCGGTATTTTCTAAAGCTTTTCCTTATGAATTTCAAACCCTTCTGCCCAGGTTTTCAAATTATTTAAAAGTAAAAAGAAGAATCTTTCAAGACCTTGATAAAGCACCTTTTCCCGAAACTCCGATACTCCCTTATGGTAAACCAGTCCACGACCGACTTCGCATTGAATTGGCCAGAGGATGTACAAGAGGGTGCCGATTTTGCCAGGCAGGTATGATATATAGACCTGTGAGAGAACGATCACCCAAAACAGTTCTTGCTTTAATAGATTCATCAATTGCTTCAACCGGATATGAAGATATCTCCCTTTTATCTTTAAGCACAGGCGATTATAGTTGTATTGTTCCTCTTATGGAACAGTTGATGACAGATTCTGAGTCCAGCCATATAGCGGTTTCATTTCCTTCCCTTCGCGCCGGTACACTGACAACAAAACTTATGGAACTTATAAAAAAAACCAGGAAAACCGGTTTTACCATAGCGCCCGAAGCCGGCAGCCAGAGACTTCGCAACGTCATCAATAAAAATATTACCGAGAAAATGATTATTGATACGGTTGAAAATGTATTTAATTTGGGTTGGCGGGTGATAAAATTATATTTCATGATCGGCCTTCCCTCTGAAACGGATGATGACTTGCAAGCTATTGTCGATCTTGTAAAACTGCTTAGAAAAGTTAAAGGCCATAAAGTTAAAATTAATGTCAGTGTTACAACATTTATCCCAAAGCCCCATACGCCTTTTCAGTGGGTGTCGCAAATTTCATTGGATAAATCAAGGAAAAAAATTTTGTGGCTTAAAGATAAACTGAAAATGCCAGGAATAGGTTTTAAATGGCAAAACCCTGAAGTCAGCCTTATTGAAGGTCTTTTCGCTCGAGGAGATCGGCGGCTCTCCTCATTATTAGTTTCAGCATTTAAAAAAGGATGCAAATTTGACGGCTGGTCTGATAACTTTAATTATCAATTATGGAAAGAGGCTCTTTTCGATTCAGGTTTGGAAATTAATTCTTATACCACCCGCAGAAGAGATCCGGCCGAACCTTTGCCATGGGATCATATTGATATAAAAGTTTCAAAAACCTACTTGAAACAGGAGTTTGGAAAAGCGTTAAAAGGCGAACTGACTCCTGACTGCCGCAATATTTTTTGTAATAGTTGCGGAGTCTGTGACTTTAAAATGATAAAACCAAAAATTTTTGAGTCTTTTCAGGAAGAACTTAAACCCCCCATGCGATTAAACAGGATTGCCAAGCCTGGTTATAAAAAACTTAAGATATCATATTCAAAACAAAGAGAGGCAAAGTATTTTGGACACCTTGAACTGATGAATATTTTTTTGAGAGCCTTAAGGCGCTCTAAAATTTCATTAAAATATTCAGAAGGCTTTCATCCTATGCCGAAAATTTCATTTAAAGATTCTCTCCCCATCGGAATATCAAGCCTTGATGAATCCTTTTATTTAACAGTGGATATCAATGTTAAGCCACAAACGGTAATAAAAAATTTAAACAATTGTCTGCCTGAAGGGCTTTTTATCCATGACTGTAATGTTGTTTCTGCAAAATCATCTGAAAAAAAATCAGATATTGCAATCTACCGGGTAAGATTAAAAGATAAATATTTTAAAAAAGAGGTACTGCAAAATTTTATAAAATCGTCCGAATTGATACTCACCCGCACAAATCGGAAAGGAAAACAAAAAAAAATCAATCTCAAGGAGATCGTTCTAAAAATTGACCTGGCCGCTTCTGATATTCTGCAGATGGAATTAAAATCAGAACCAGGCAAAACAGTAAGACCTTTTTATGTCATCAGAAGTATTTTCAATCTCCCCGATGAAGCAATAAGGCTTGCCGATATCGTAAAAATAAAACAGACCGATGGGGTCAGCACTTGACAGGTGATACAAGTTGGAAATTGGGGTCACATCTTGTGAGATCACATCTTGAATTGTGAATTAAGCTCTTCAAATTCCATTTTTACTTTTATTATCCTTCGGAGGGTTAATTGATAACCCAAAGCTGTCTGAGAATTTGTACCCCTTATATATTGGCAGAGATTCCGTCTCCCAGTTTCTCCGTTTCACTTAAACACTTTGGCTTCACAATATTGATAAATTGAATTATACCTCTGAAAATTAGCAATAGGTGTAGTATACAATAGCCTTTTCCAGTTTGCTCAATCATGGCG
>CAZRLQ010000325.1:0-2909 GCA_964600725.1 uncultured Desulfobacterales bacterium | reverse complement strand
CAAATGTACTCTAATTTTAAACACAGGGTGTCTCATTTTCATTGACAAGTTCCGCAAGGGGTTGATTTTGACGAGGCCTTTGCGCAATTCCTGTCCTTACTCAAGATGGATATAGCAAAAGACAAGCAGGAAAGCAAAAAGGGAGCAAAAGTTGACCAGAATGACTTGGGAGAATTTGTTGAAAAATCAAGAATTATCCTGAAACGCTATGCTGACCTCAAGGAAGAAAATATTTCGCGGTTTATAAAGGCCAAAAATGCACTTCGTTCCGCTATTCATATAATCAAACGCTATGAAATTCTTCAGGAGGTAATCCATGAGACTGCTTGAACAACCTGAAATCCTTTCTACCGGATGCTATCTTCAATTACCTTTGAAATTGACCTTATTGGATGATGCCATCATCCGCAGTAATGAACCGGAAGAGGTCCTGACCTTTCGTTACAAAGAGTTGGGCAATCGTTTTATTATTCCCTGGCGCAAAATAAAGGGGAAATTACGGCGTCTGGTTCTGGAAAAACAGAGAGGTCTTAATATTGAACCGGAATGCGCGTTGAAAGATGATCTCTGCATGAAATGCCCATCTTGTTTTTTGTTCGGGGGCACTGGGGAAACCAGTAAAAGTAAGGTGTCTTATAATATTTTATCCAGAGTCTATGGGGAAACCTTTATATCTGAAACAGAAGCGGGAGACATTACGCCATATACCCAGAATGCCGTCCGTGAGCAGGATTTGAAAACAGGCCAAGCCCTCATGTCTATCCTTACAGTTCCCAAGGAGACGGTTTTTATAGGAGTAGTAACTCTGAAGGATCCGACTCCGGAAATGGCTGCAATTCTGGTGGACAATCTTAATCGTATGTCCCGTATCGGCGCACGCAGTGTTGAATGGGGCAGAATCAAAATGGAAATCGAAGGGGCTTATTTGTCGGATCGTGAGGTTCTTAGTGGTTATTTGAAGCTGAAAGGGGAAGGAAAAAGAATGAATGAATCACGGCCAACCCTGCAGAACATCGAAGACCTTGAGCTGCCTGAAGTTGATGTGGCTTACAATACTCTGAATAACCAAGTGAAAGATCTAATTAAGAGCCTTGAAGGGATTGCTTCCAACAACAAAGAATAAAAGGAAGAATTCGGCAGAAATGAACCTGTTTGAATATAAGATTCAACTAATTGATCCCCTTTTTTATGCAAGAGAGGCAATTGGCGGGGCATATACGCCACCTTTTCTCCATGCCACGGCCTTGAATTATGCAGTAGCTTGGGCCATGGGGCTTAGCCGCCCGGATCAGGCATATCTGATTAGTGATGAAGGCGGCGGTAAAAACAGGCCGCGCTATGAACATTCGTGGATAGAGCCGGATTTTTACTTCACGCCGGCCAGGCTTGATGGAACGGTTAATTATTATACAGAGGTGGCCAAAGGAGACCGGGAGGCATTGATCCAGGTTTCATATGGAGGGGCAAAGCTTGATCTTGACTTTCTGTCTTTTGATCCGGCCTTGAAGGAAGCTCTCAAAAAAAATCCCACTGTAAAAAGAACCAACAAGGTAACGTTGAAGAGTCCAAGCGAGGCCCTCAAGGCATACCGCCTTTTCAGCCTGGCACCGGAGTCTGTTTTTTCGGGCTTTTTGTTTACTGCATATGAAAACACGAAGCAATTTCCCATTTTGATCCGCTTAGGGAGTTTCAGAGGATTAGCTGAATTACGTTTTAAAGGACCACTGAAAGTTAAGGGAATGGGTGGCGTTCAGTATTGCTGTCATGCGGTTGATCCTTTGGTCAGCCCTGCGATGCGTGGAATACCGGTGCCGATGCTACCTTATCCAGTGGTAGATCAACCTTACGTAAAAGTGACCTGGGAAATAAGACGATTCGGAAATCCTGCCTTTGTAGCTGTTCCTAAAGCAGGCGGCGATATGCAAAGAGCCGCTGGAAGGCCGCCAGACGAACAAAAGGACGAGACAAAGGAGATGAAGACTCCTCGGAAAGAGACAGTAATTATTTGATATTGCGATGAAGCGAGTCAATGAAATTCGAGTAGTACTTGAAACAGACCAAAAGGTTCTGGCTCATGGGAACAGCCTGCGCGGTTTTATTTCCAAACATTTTCCACAAAACCCGCTCCTCACTAATCATATGGAAGATGGCCGAACCATATATATTTTCCCGCGCGTCCAGTATCGGATATTAGAAAATAGAGCAATAATTATTGGTGTTGAGGAGGGGATAGATGTGGTTTCAGCACTGGCTGACCATTTTGATTATCTTGAACTGGGATCAAAAAAATATCCTATCTTGAAAAAAATCGTAACGAAACAGAAGGTGCCGGTGGGAATATCTCCTCGTATGATTTCATATCGTTTTCTTAAACCCTGGCTTGCATTGAACAAGAATAATTATTCCCGCTACAAGCTATTCGATAACTTTCATGATAAAAAACAATTGTTACGAAACATCCTGACAGCCAACCTTCTTTCTCTTGCCAAAGGTATAGAAGCAAATATCCTGGAAAACATTGTTGTGGATCGGCTTGAATTAAGACCTCAGCCAACAACCCTGAAGCGAGTCAGTATGCTTGGTTTTTATGGGAGTTTTTCCGTCAATTTCTTCATTCCGGAATTGTGGGGAATAGGCAAATCAGTTTCCAGGGGATTTGGCGTAGTTCGAACAATGCCACGAAAAAGGGCATCAAATCTTTCTACCTCATCGCCCTTTGAGGGAGTTCCGCAACAGGATAAGTATTTATGAACCTAATGAAAATAATTAATGTAAGCGGGATGAGACCCTGATGCTGACTGCAAAGAATGGCGCGCTTCATGTTTGTTTTCTGGTCAGGTGGCCTGCGGTCAAACTGATGAAAAGAGCAATTTATTTTTTCCTGCTCCCTAAGTAGATGGCGCTTGAGG
>CAZRLQ010000324.1:0-2925 GCA_964600725.1 uncultured Desulfobacterales bacterium | reverse complement strand
TATTAACTTCCCCTGATAATCCCTTTGTCGATCGCAAAAAACTTGAAGAAATCATTGCGGATATACCTGAGAGCATGGGTGAAGAGAAACATGAGGCAAAATCAAGGGCCATGATCACGCTTTTAAAATTGGGATAAAGGCGTTTTGTCTCTTTTGTGCCGGCTTTTGCCGCCAACAATCCGGCAAAGAGCAGCGCAATGATCCATTTCAAAAGCCCGCGTTCGTACATTTATTACACTTTCCGTAATCTTCTTTTCATACGCATAAAAATATAGAAAAATCCAACTGCACTGATAAATGAACTGCTCGCTACAAAGAGCCAGCCGGTGAAATAGTTAATAAGATCTGCAATAAAACCGAAAATTGTCGGACCGGTAACCATGCCGAGCCATCCGGTTGTGGTGACGATGCCCATTACAGAACCGGCCGATTGAGTGCCGGCGAATTCTGCGACTACGGTTAATAAAACAGCATTCCAGCCAATAAGAGTAAAGCCTATCAAGGCGGATAAGATAAAATATAGATACTTAGGCGCATCGGCTTGCAAGAAGGCAAAGCTAAAGACGGAAATGCAGCCGATTATTGACAAAATAAATAATGGTATCAACCTGTTGCCGTCAAAAATTCTGTCACTGATAATTCCCCAGCCGACCCTGCCTAATGCTCCCGCTGTCATGGCTGCCGTAAGACAACTGGCGGCTATGCTCACAGAAAAATTCTGTTCTTCTTTTAAATAGAGAACTAAAAAAGTAGAGATACTTATCTGGCTAAAAGCCAAAAAAGGTAATATCAATATTATTGTTGATAAAGCCGGATCGGCCAGGATTCTAAAAAGCGATATTTTATGTTTTGTCTTTCCTGTCTTTGAGGATGATAAATTACTTGCTTCAGGACGCTCTTTGTAGAATATGGAGGAAAAAAAGGCTGTCAAAAGCATTACAATGCCGACTGATAAAACAGTCTTCTTCCAGCCGCAAAAAGTTGTTAAAACCGGCAATAAAAAAGCTGCCAAAGCCCCGCCTATAGTAACTCCAGACTGTTTGATTCCCATGGCCGTGGCCCTGGCTCTGGCGGTAAACCAATGCATAACCCCTTTTGCTGAAACCTGGTTGATAATGCCGTATCCAAAACCACTTAACCCGGCAAAAAATATTATCCATTTGATTTTATTGGCCAGAGGGATAATGACGAAAAAAAAGCCCATAATTGTCAGGCAGATTACCAGCATTATGTAAGCGCCTAATTTATCTACCAGAATTCCTGAAGGAATGGCGGTTATCGTGGCTGTAAAAAAAAGAGCGGAAGTGATCATTCCTATCTCAGCACGACTGGCTCCGATTCCTTCCCTGAAAAAAGGGGCCAGCGGTCCCCAGGCATAAGCTCCCACAGACATTACCAACTGGGCTGCCAGAAGATTGGTTAAAATAAACCAGGCATAGTTTTTCCCATATTCTTTATATTTGGCATCTGAAATTACCGGCATATTAAAAATTCAATCCTTTGCTCAAAAGTTGTTAATCGCAGATTCTCAATAAGTTGTGGCAGTTGCAGCCGGACCTGCGCTTAAGCTGAGAACCTGAACAACGATAAAATAAGGCAACAGGCCCTTTAACCTATCTTGGTTCCTCGATACCTGCAGATTGAAGCTTTGTTTTAATAAAATCATTAAACAGATCGTTTTCTTTGCCAAAGGATGTTTTTATACCTATTATTACAAGATCGATCGGCCAGTCCACTCTGCCGGCAATACGGACATAATCCTTTTCAGTTGTGGCTATAAAATTTGCGCCTGAAATTATTGATTGATGTAAAATTTTGTCAAGATCTTCGTCCGAATATAGATGATGATCCGGAAACTGTAAAAAACCTGTTACAACGCACTTAAAATCCTCAATTGTACGTTTAAAATCATTATTATTTCCAATACCGGAAAAAGCGAAAAGCCGGCATCCCTTCAAGAAATCAGAATTAAAAACAGTAGAAGATTCGTCTGTTTCCAAAATCGAAACTCTTTTTCCTTTTAATATATTATGTATATAAGGAATATGAAAAGATTTGAAAGCAGGCTTGCCTCGGCCAAGGTATTTATATTTTTTAAAAAATGTAATCGCAGATACGGTAGAATCAGGCATGAATTCAGATCTTGTCAAGATAAATGCATCTCCTCGCAAAAGAGCTGAAAACGGCTCTCTCAGAATGCCCCTGGGCAGCAGATGCTTGTTGCCAAAGGGATCGATGGAATCAATAAGAACCAGGTCGATGTCCCTTGTGAGTCTCAGGTGCTGAAATGCATCATCAAAGATGATGACATCAGGTTTAAACTCTTTTAAAGCCAGCATGCCCATCTCAAACCGGTTTTGTCCTACAATGACCGGCACTTTTTTCAGTTTCGTCGCCATCATAAACGGTTCATCACCCGCTTCATCCGGTCCCATAAAGATTGTTCTTCCGTCACTTACAATACCGCCGTTCTTTTCGGCTTTTCCTTTATACCCCCTGCTGATCACCGCTGTTTTATACCCAAGCTTTTCAACCAAATGTGCAACATGAATTGTCATAGGTGTTTTGCCGGTTCCACCTACTGTCAGGTTTCCGATTGATATGGTTTTGCAGGGGAGTTTTTTCGGCAGCAGTATCTTTTTTTCGTAAAATATTCTCCTCAACCGGATGATGCTTCCGTATATGAGTGACAAGACAAACAAAATAGTGCCAAATGAAAAAATTTGCCTTTTTCCTTTATCAGTCATGTAAGTTTCAATCTTTTTCTTAATTTTATTCATAAAAATTTAGGCAAGGAGACTGCCTGCTTTACCTGCCCCTGCCTGCGGCAGGCAGGGAGGAATTGCCTGCCTCCAAATTTTTTTCTTGACATTTGCATATAAAGAGGTTAATATATGAACAATGCAATTGTCAAGAACGATTAAA
>CAZRLQ010000323.1:0-2949 GCA_964600725.1 uncultured Desulfobacterales bacterium | reverse complement strand
AGCATCATAGTTTTTTCGAAAACTCAAGTATTTGTAGAATACAAAATCGGCGATAATTGGAAAATCGCACCCGGGTATATGGCCTTCAACGGCCAGAAAGACTCCCGCTTGGGCCAGTTCAGCCATAACGATAACGATATGATTTATCTGAGGGTGAGATACAGTTTCTGACATTTCAAAGGGTTACCTTATGTGTTTTCAATTCCTCAAAGTCTCTGTCAAATGAAACCACAAGCTTCGATGGAGAGGATTTTGCTGTCAGGATGCAATCCACCTTGCCCTCTCAGGTGGGAAGGCATTGTATCTCTTTCCAGGGGTTCCCAAAGCCGCCCCTCCTGGGTCGGATTTTTACTATTTTGTTATATCGAATTCACATTACTTATTGATGGATGCTAAGGAGCATCTGCTTTCCTTATCTAAACTTATCTCAACTGTATGGTTTTGACCTTAGTTCCCCAAAGGTAGAATTTTATCCAGTCAAAACTCAACTTCAGCAGTTCCACGTCATCTTTTTTTATTTTGTCGATAATCAGCGGATTTACCCTGTATCGCTTTAGAAAACTGCTGTTAAACAGAAAATCTCGAAATTGATCCAGATTGTATGTGGCCATGAAAGCCATCTTTCCCCTTGGTCCATCAGGACCTTCACCTCTCCAGGGATCTGTACGGAACAGGTATTTTATCCCTGCCCACCTTGCAGTCATTCTGTTATAAAAAACAGCATCTTGATCCATGATCCAGGTTTTGACTGTCCAATTTCGGTTTTCATATTGACCAAGACAAAAATCAGGTGGCCTGAAAAATTGAATTGATTCTGTTTTTTTCTTTTCGGCATCATACAGGATTCCTTGTTCTATTGGAAATGTTCGGCAGGCATCCGGACGGTCCGTATAAACCGAACAACCTGATTCAGTCAAAAAAGGACAGGTCTTTTCTTTGTTTTCAGACATGCAGAGCAATACTTCGGGAAAGTAATTGTTATCCCGCAAAACGATATCAACATATTTATCAATAAACCGTTCTGATGTTATACCCAGCCTGTTTTTAAGCCTGATAACATCGTATGGATACAAAAAAAGGTTAAGATTACGGCAGCATTGATTAAAGCATTTAAGCCCAAAGTGGCAGTGAAATGAAAAAATATCGCTATTTTCAAGTCTTTTGCCGGATAATCTGTCCAGATTTTCTGGATTAATGTATTTCATAATAAGTACCATTGTGCCTCAGCGGGCACAGTAAAGCATGAAAATCGGGCAGCATCTGGCCTGCCGTAAATAGTTTCTATAGTTACCATTTCTCTTGAAAATTACAGATTTGGCTGTAAGGCATGGACACCATATTGTCCCATGTGCAAAATATTAAGAGAAGCGTTATAACCCACATTTCGCTCTTTGTGCTTTAACTGTTTGAATTTATTAAACCTTAATATTCAGATATATAAAAGGGCATCAAAAAATTTGCTTAATTTTCAAAGTGTTGCGGAGACAAGCGAAATGCAGGTTGTTAACTATTCTTTTCTAGAAGATGTAAATATAACTACAATACATAAACAAGAATTCTTGTTCAAGATCAAGGTATGCGAAAAAAATAATCTCAGGCATATGTGGACAAAAAGACCATAAATAAACAGGGTCATTTATGGACTGAAACTAAACAACTCCTTTCGGCATAGCTCCCACCTTTTCACCACCAAGTATATAGCCTCCATCCAGGCGCAGGACGCTTCCTGTCATAAAATCGGCATCTTTTATTATAAAAAGAACCGCTTTGACCACATCCGAAATAGTTCCTGTTCGGTTAAGTAGTGTATGGCAGGTTATTTCCTTCTTTTGTTCTTCTGAAAGAAGTCCCCATCCCCTGGTTCTCTCTCCGTGCCTTGTTTCAACAATGCCTAACATTATTTCGTTTACGCGTACCTCAGGTGCACCGATTTTTGCCCATGTTTCTGTAAAAAGGGAAATTCCACGGTTTGCCGCAGCATAGCCGTCGTTAAAAATTAAGCTGGCAGGTCCTGATCTGCCTACAATGCCGGCAATAGAAGAAAAGTTTATTACAACACCATTTCCCGATGCTTTAAGATATGAAATGGCTGAATCAAAAACCCACCATTTTGCCCTGAGAGTAGTCTCCATTTCCAGATCCCATTGCTCACGTATATAACGTCCGTGAACCACCGGCCAGCCACCCCGTTCTATATTGTTAATCAGAATGTCGAGACGACCGAATTTATCAATAACTTTCTGGATGAGACCGGAGATATTTTCAGTCTCAAGCAAATTTGTACGGACAATCAAATGGGGACTGCCGATTTCAGCAAAAGTCCGTTTCATTTCATTTAAATTTTCTTCCCAGTCAAAATAGTTTAAAGCTACTTTTACACCTTCATTCGCAAGAGCAAGACCTACTTCTCTTCCGATCCCCTTAATTGACCCAAGCACCAAGGCGACCTTGTCTTTAAGGTTCATAATTTTTTCACAGCTCCTAATCTGCAGGTCTGTATGAAAACTCGCACTTTCGTCTTCTAATCAACGCGCGTGCAGGTATGCGCGAATGGGCACCGAAACAGGGCGAAAAGCTTTGAGTTGTATCCATATTTCCTTGTCACCATACCATATGTTACCCGAAAATCGATTGGGCCTACCAAGTTCCTGTGTGCGTCTCTTCCTATATGCCACGGCTTGAGAACACCGCCAGTCCTTCTCATCCTCACCATGATACGGATGATCTTGTGTCGCATTCGGAGTTTGTTACGACCCTAGTACAGAGTTCTAAAAATAACGTTACGGTTTAAGCGGCGACGATTTCATCCATTTTGCAACGCCGCCAATATACAGCAGGATCCCTATTAATTTCTGCTATACCTTGACAGATACGGTTGACAAGTTCTTCTTCTGTATCTGCCCGGATATGCCGCAGGAATGATCCGGCCATTTTGCTGAAAACCGATTC
>CAZRLQ010000322.1:0-2951 GCA_964600725.1 uncultured Desulfobacterales bacterium | reverse complement strand
AAGATAACAGGTGACCAGCTTGAAGCGGGCCGCAGCGAAAAGATATTTATCCCTTTCCCATTGTTGTCCAAACTTATTGAGAGATTATTCATTCATCTCTTAACCAGTAGAAAGCGATACATTTTGCCCCATCTCTTTTGGCCGCTTCTTTATCATGCCAGACCAGTATGGCGGGATCTGTTGCTGCGGGGACATTTTCATAGTCCGGATAGCTTGAGTCTATTGGTTTATATGTCAATTCTATATAACCCTGCAACGTCATTTGACATTCTCGGCACAATATATGGCCTATTTTAATTAACTTTGACACAATATATTGTATATAAAACAACAAATGTCGTTGTAGGGATAATATCCAGGATGCTTCTCTTTTGCCTGCATTAAAGTTAGAAATTTTCTTTTCACTTGCACTTTCTTTTTCACATCTTTCGCTAATTTTTAGATGTATAATTCGGCATTATTCATAAAGGCTCAAAAAAGTAGTTTGCACTTCCAAAGAGTACGAAGCATCAATCTTCGAACGGCGCCTGTTGACGGCGCCTGTTGTATGATACCTCGTGGGCTATTTTGCCGGTGCTTATGGTATTAATTAAGTTCGTTGCTCATAGAATGCCGCTTGCGGCATAACCAGTTTTTTACGGTTTCAGCTTTCCCGTTCTCACGCTCTTTGTGTGGTAATGCATACCATATGGATTCCCACGCAAAAAGTATGGGAACCAGGCGAGAAGCAACATCCCTGTCCGCCGCAGGCAGGCAAAAGTATAAACCATATCTGAAGGATGCCTGTAATTTAATTGTTTTTTCAGGCCGCACAAGACTTGACACAAAATTTATTTTTGTTTAAAAAAGAAAGCCTTACTTTAAATGTATCTTAAGCCTAATATGGAGCCGATTAAAGTCACAAAACCAGACAATGAGGCAAAAACATGGTGATCGTTTTTTGAATAAAATGGGCAAAAGGACCATTTATGAGCCTGTTGATTTATGGATGAACATTAAATAACTAAACCATAAAAAATCAAGGCTCATAATGGATTCCAAGTTGGTGGTTAAAATATATGGCTGATATAATATAATAACTATTTGTTTTGGCAGGGGATATTATTCAAGCCGGTGACAAATAAAACAAATGCCGCCAACATGGTAGAAGTAGTTAATTTTATCATAAATTGTTCAAAAAGTATCATAATGCCAACTTGAAATCCAAAAAGAGCCAAAATTAAATGAAGCAATCATCCGATAAGATAAAAGGAGAGTATATCAAAAAGAGAGGAGGCTGGTGGATAAAAGGAGATACTGAGCCGGAAATTGGAGATTCTGCAATTAAAGCAGCGATTAACGAGCTGACGAAACCTGTATTTCTGGTTGATGTTGACGGCAGGATTGGTGTTGGCCGCAACGGTACACTGATTATTGGAGATAGAATATCACCTGAATCTGAAGGATATCCTCTCTGCGCATATTCCCCTGCGTATCACCCTGAAAGATTTGGCGATCTCTATTTTAAAAAGGCTCACAATCTGCGTTATGCTTATATTTTTGGCGCCATGGCAAACGGAATAACATCAGTCGAGATGGTTGAAAAAGCTGCTCGTGTCGGTATGTTAGGCTTTTTTGGATCGGCCGGTCTTGCTGTTGATGAAATAGAAGCTGCGATAAACAGATTGCAACAGAGAATAAAAGACCTGCCCTTTGGTTTTAACCTGATCTTCTCTCCAAACGAGCCTGAGCTTGAGGCTTCAGTTGTTCGTCTTTATTTAAAAAAAGGGATAAGACTTGTCAGCGCTTCTGCATATATGGATTTGACCCTCCCTATTGTCTACTTCCGGGTAAAAGGAATCCATCTGGACAATAAAGGGGATATCGTCTGCCCAAACAGTATTATTGCAAAAGTTTCAAGAGTCGAAGTTGCTGAAAAATTTTTTTCACCGCCTCCGGAAAAGCTGCTGACCCAGCTTGTCGGCATGAAAATGATTAATGATCAAGAAGCCGCTTTGGCAAGGAAAATTCCCATGGCAAGTGATATTACAGCGGAAGCTGATTCAGGCGGCCATACGGATAACAGACCGGCTCTTTCTTTACTGCCCACCATGCTTTCCCTTCGTGATGAATTGTTCGAAAAATACAGTTATAGCAGGCCCCTTTGCGTGGGATTAGGTGGCGGAATAGCCACACCTGATTCAACGGCTGCTGCTTTTGCAATGGGTGCCGCCTTTGTGCTGACCGGCTCTATCAACCAGTCCTGCATTGAGGCCGGCACTTCCGATACTGTCCGTCAAATGCTGGCTGAAACCAGACAGGCCGATATTGCCATGGCACCTGCCGGTGATATGTTTGAAATGGGCGCAAAGGTACAGGTGTTGAAGCGTGGAACCATGTTTCCTCTTCGAGCGGCAAAGTTGTACGATCTTTACAGTAATTATGAAAGATTTGATGATATTGATGATAAAGATAAATTAATTTTGGAAAGAGATTATTTTCGCTGCAGTTTTCAGGAACAATGGCTCAGGACAAAGAATTTTTTTGCAAAACGGGATCCCAGACAGATAGATCGGGCAAAAAGAGATCCGCGACACAAGATGGCCCTTGCTTTTCGTTCCTATCTCGGCCTATCTTCAAAATGGGCTATAACCGGTAATCCTGACAGAAAGATCGATTATCAGATCTGGTGCGGGCCTTCGATGAGCGCCTTTAATCAATGGGTTAAAGGCTCTTTTCTTGAGAAATCTGAAAACAGGGAAAGTATTGTCATTGCAATGAACCTGCTTTTTGGTGCTGCTGTCAGAACCAGGATAAACTGGCTTCATAGCTGGGGTGTTATCTTTCCCGCCAGAGTCTGTAAATTTGCGCCCATGGAACTTTCAGAAATATTAAATCTGCTTGAGCAAGAATCTGTCACTAATTGAACTTATGTTGCCAAGTGTTAGCGATTAGCTATTATTCATAATGGA
>CAZRLQ010000321.1:0-2970 GCA_964600725.1 uncultured Desulfobacterales bacterium | reverse complement strand
CCGGGTCAAGCCAAAAATGACGTTAAGCCCTTTTCATATACGCATCACGCTAATCTGCGATAAACAGATGTTTTTTCCCTAAGGTTGAACGATTTTCGGATTTACCGAATACGCAAGGCAGCGGCTGCAAAGCCGCAGGCTAATACTTCGAGTCGTCGACAGTGCAGCAGATTCGGTGAATTCAAAAAAGCCCGAAGGGTTTCTCAAGTTTGCTTATGCAAATGAAAAAATATCCTTTAGAGGGGGTCCTCTAAGGCTGCCGGCGTAAGGCGAGACACCTTGAAATTCCAACGGTCAGAAGGAACAGATTGAAAATCTATTCTCTTGACGACAGGCTACAGATGTGTAGGGGCGAATCCTGCATTCGCCCTGACCGTAAGATAGGCAGTGCCCCATATGCATTGTCCCGCTTTAAGCTGGCAGCTCCCTCTAAAGGATTAGAAGATATAAGACTTTTTCCAGTGGCCATCCCAGTTTGGACCCGGAATCCCAAATGCTTTAGTTTTAGGAGTACGTCAAACCCTGCAAAACTGCAAGACATTGTTCAAAGTAAAGGCAGCGTATCTTACGTTCCGCCGGTTTTTTCCAGGCTCATTAAATTATACCTTAATAAAAATTAGCAAAAGGTGTGATGGCAATCTTATGATAAGATCTTTTTATATTTTAATCTTCTTATCCGGCTTGTCATTTATGGCTATATTTTTATCCGGATGTTCCGGCAAGCCCTCTGATTCAAGGGCTGAGTATGAGGAGCAATATTTGGTCCGGGTTGGAGAGAGCACTGCTACACTGTTTGATTTTAACAAAGCTTTGGAAATTGCTGAAACAGCTTATCCATATAATCTATTGCAAAATCCTGATATTTTTAGAAAAATACAGATGCGAACTCTTCAGCAGATAATCGAGGAGAAGCTTTTGCAGGAAACAGCCAGAGACCTCAATATTGTTTTGTCTGATTCAGAAGTGGAAAAAGTTGTTTCAGAAATGAAAAGTGATTATCCGAAAGAAGTCTTTGAGCAGATATTGCTTGAAAATGCCGTTCCTTATAAAATATGGAAAAAGAGGATTAAGGCCCGTTTGCTCATGAAAAAGGTATTAGAAAATGAACTGGTAGAGAAAATCGAAATTACCAGAGAAGATATTTCAAAATATTATGCCCAGCATTATGTAAAGGACGGCTTGAAACCGGAATCAAATAAAGATTCAGAGGATTTGCCGAATAATTTAGAGAAAGATACCGGCAAAAGAATAATAAAAGAGCTTCGAATGAAAAAAGCGGAACAATCTTATAAGCCCTGGATAAAAAAACTTCGGGAAAAATATATCATTGAAATAAACAGATCGTTGTGGGAAAGGGTTGTAAAAGGCATAGACGATCCAATGCTTCGTTCGCAAGGGGAAGGCTATAAGCGATCTGCTCCGGCTCGACCCGCAGAACAAATTGTGATGGATAAAAATGACAGATAAGTATTTGAATAATGTTAAAACAAAATTTAGGGTTAAGTATTTTCTCTTTTGTGTAATTTATCTTCTTTCTTTTTATACATCCGGTCTATTTTTCGTCCGTAATTCAAAATGCGCTGAACTGGTTGATCGGATTGTAGCTGTAGTTAATGACGATATACTTACATATTTTGATATGAACAAGACACTTGAGCCGTACATGGAAAGAATAGACACTTTTGAATATTCTCCCGAACAAAAGGATAAAATGCACTTTAAAATCAGGGAGGATATATTAAACCAGCTTATTGATCAGACCCTTATAGATCAGGAGGCAAAAAGATTAAAGATTAAGGTAAGTGATAAAGAAATCGATAATACGATTGAGCGGATTAAACAGGAAAATTTTTACACTGATGAGGAACTCAGAAAAAATCTGGCCAGAGAAGGTTTTACGTTTGAAGAGTATCGCAAACAATTAAAAGAACAGATGCTAAGAACAAAGCTGATCAACCGTGAAATAAGATCCAAAGTTGTCATTACAAAGGAAGACATAAAAGCCTTCTATCTTAGAAATCCTGACAAATATTGCCGTGAAAATAGATATCATCTGAAAAATATTATTATGATGGTACCACAGTTTGCCGGAGAATCGGAAAAGAAAGCGATTTACGATAAGATGGAAATGATTTTGTTAAAATTAAAAGAAGGTGAGCCTTTTGAAAAGATTGCCGCTGGTTATTCCGAGTCACCGAATGCATCAGAGGGTGGAGACCTTGGATTATTTACGATCAATTCTCTTGAACCCCGACTGCAGACTGCAATCAAAGAATTAAAAAAAGGAGATTTTACTGATATTATTGAAACCGAACAGGGATACCAGATTTTTTATATTCAGGATATTGTAGAAACTTCCGGAATATCTCTAAAAGATGCATCCGCTGAAATTGAGAAAAATCTTTTTAATGAAGCTGTAAATGAAAAAATTAAAACATGGCTTAAAGATCTTCGAAAACGATCTCAAATCAAGATGATAAGATAGGAACTACAGATGAAACAAGAAATGCTGGATATACGGGATATATATGACTACAGGCAACGCTCTCTCATTTGGAAATTATCTCAGGTCTTTCAGGCTTGAAAAAAGAATCAGTCTTGAAAATATCTCAAGAGAGACCAAAATTGGACTCAGGAACTTGATTCATATTGAAATGGAAAACCATGACAAACTTCCGGCTGAGGTTTTTGTAAAGGGATACTTACAGGCTTATGCTGATGTTGTAGGTGTTAACAAGAGCGAAGTTATAAGACTTTATTCTTCAAGCCTTAATATTTACAAGAAAATCGCCGACAGCAAATCCAAACCGAAAAGAGCTGATTCAAAACTATGGCTGAAACTGCCCCTCTCTTTTTTAATAATTGCATCTGTGATTATTTTATCTGTTTTAAGCGCAGATATTTTCCAAGAAAAAGATTTAACCAAAGACCGACCTGACCGGATGTCAGCAATTGAAACAGGTCATGCTG
>CAZRLQ010000320.1:0-2982 GCA_964600725.1 uncultured Desulfobacterales bacterium | reverse complement strand
TAACAGGCTGAAACATGAGGCAGATATAATCATTTCGCGAAAACTGAATGCAGGTTTTAGGTGATAACTGGCGTATCCTTCATATTTAGTTTATTCATCCATCCTGAAGCATTTCCCTGGCATGATCGAGTGCTGCCTGGGTAATTGTCAAACCGCCTAACATTCTGGCAATTTCTTTTACGCGATCCTTCTCATCTAATAAATTTATACTGGTGTGAGTTCTGCCGCCTGAAACATGTTTGGATATTCTGTAATGGTGCCGGCCGAATTTTGCAATCTGCGGCAGATGTGTAATACATATTACCTGATGGTATCCGGCAAGACAAGAAATCTTTTTGCCGATAATCTCTGCAGCACTTCCCCCGATTCCGGCATCAACCTCATCAAAAACAATTGTTGAAACCGAATCTGTTTCGGCCAATAATGATGCCTTTAAAGCAAGAACAATTCTTGAAAGCTCACCGCCGGAAGCAATATCTGCAAGAGGCTTTAGTTCTTCTCCGGCATTTGGTGCAATTAAAAAGGATGCTTTGTCGATTCCTGTCTCTAAAATTACGTTTTTATCTATGGTAAGATTTGCATCGCCACCCGCAGCTATTGGCTGAAGCTCTATTTGAAATCTGGTATGGGGCATCTTAAGGGAGCGCAGTTCCTTTTCTATCTTTTTTGACAGAATTTCAGATGCTTGCTTTCGTTTTTGTGAAAGTTCTTTAACCAGGTTCTTTAGTCTTTTATATAAATCTGAAATTTTTGATTCAATTTCAACCGTTTTTTCGGAAATATTTTCATTTTCCGTTAATTCATCATCAATCGATTCAAGATGTGAAATGACTTCTTCAATGGAGCCGCCGTACTTACGTTTCAGTTTATTAAGAAGATTGATGCGTGTTTCAATCTCATCGAGCCGATTTTCATCCATCTGGATGATCTTTATATACGACTCAAGTTCACGGGCAGTATCTTCTATTTGAAAAGCGCTTTCAGCAAGGCTGTCTCTTTTTGAAATCAATTCCGGATCTATCCGGCACCCTTTGTCCAGGTCCTTTCTTATTTCTATAAGCCTTTCAAGTATTGCTCCCCTGGAACTGTACAACTCGCTTACGGAATTACAAGCGATCTGATAGAGAAGTTTGCCGTTTTTAAGACGGGTTCTCTCTTGTTCAAGCGCTGCATCTTCGCCGGGAATAATTGAAGCATCCTGAATCTCTTTTTTTTCGAATCTGAGCGTATTTATATAATCTGACCGCCTGCTTATATCACTTTCCAGGACTTTCAGCTTTCTGATCAAAGGAAGTATTTCATGAAAGCATTTGCATACCTCTTTGCGCTGCGGCATGAGACCACCGAACTGATCAAGTATTAAAAGATGCTGATCTTCTTTTAAAAGTCTTTGTTGACTATGCTGGCTGGATATGCTGGCCAGATTTTCAGTTATTAAATTGAGCATATGTATGGTGGCAAGGCGACCATTGATGTATATTCTGTGCCGATCTTTGCGGGAAATGATTCTTCTGACCAGAAGTCCGTCTAATGTATCAAAACCCTGCTTTTCCATAATCTGTGCTGCCTTGCTTTCTTTTGCAAATTGAAATAGAGCTTCAAGCTCGGCAGTTTCAGCACCGGTTCTAATCAGTTTGGCAGATGCTCTGCTGCCAAGTAAAAGGTTTACGGCATTTGTGATGACCGATTTGCCTGTCCCTGTTTCTCCGCTTAATATGGTAAGACCATCTGAAAAAGATATATGAAGATCATCAATAATGGCAAAGTTTCTGATGGAAAGTTCTTGAAGCATCTTAAAAGAAAAACCGGATTAATTCAGCAGAGACAGGGAAAGCAAGCTGTGATTGCGTGATTGGATGAAGTCCAATAAAAATTTAATGCCCGATCAGCAATCTCATAGATAAAGTTTTGATTCCGTTTGATCCGGTTCAATTAAAAACGAACAACTAATGCATCGTATTGTTGAGGAAATTTGGACAGTCTCTCTTACGCATCAAAATTTTTAAAAATGTTCTAAGTGGCTTTCATTTTTATCAAATATCTCTCTTTTGTTCAAGAAAAAGTCCACAATATAAAGCAGTCTGGCCTTTTCTTTTATCTCTTCCAAAAGAGGCGGAATTTCTTCGGGATCAATATCATGTATCCGCAAAAATACATTCCGGTAGCCAGGTGTTTTTACATGCTTACTGGTACTAAGAATGGTCGCTACACGCCCTTTTCGATTACGAACCAGATTTATTATTTCCCTGGTGGAGCCGGGCAGATCCTTTACACTGAAAGCAATCTGATACCCCATCCTGTCTGAACCGGTACAGCACATCATTGTCCGCAATATATCGCTTCGATTAATTATGCCGACAATATGTCCATTATTATCAACGACAGGGGCGCCTGATATTTTATTTTTCAACAGCATTTCAGCCGCTTCTTCAACTGTCTGTTCAAAAGAAACAGTAAAGGGATGCGGTGTCATAACCTGCCTGGCTTTAATCTTTGTTGTCAGGTAGATCGCCTCGTCAATGTCTATCGGCATGACATCAGGGGCAGAAGCCCGTTTTATATCTCTGTCGGTAATAATTCCGACAAGCTTTCCCTTTTCCATTACCGGCAAGATGCTGGCGCCATGCGTTTTCTGAAGCTGAATAGCCCTCTGGATGGAGTCATCCGCATCAATAGACATCACTCCTGTACTCATCCAATCTTTAACTAACATCCTGTTTGCCTCCTTAAATGCCTATGCTGCTGTTATTTTTTCGACTTTGGTCATTTTTTTGTTTTCTTGCAACTTTTCAAAAAGTTCAAGGCAGCGATGGGGAAATCCACCTCAATCCCCTTTTTCAAAGGGAGAAGCACATAGGGTATCCCCGACCTGCCTGTGCTTTGAAAGGTTACCGCTGCACAACCAACTTATTGATTTTTCAAATTATACTACAATTAAAAAATGACCGGAGTCAAGATTTCTGTTTGTCAAATATTGTTCTT
>CAZRLQ010000319.1:0-2984 GCA_964600725.1 uncultured Desulfobacterales bacterium | reverse complement strand
AGATATTCGGCAGGAATTTTTTTTGAGGTAGTTTTATCTTTGAAAAATGAACCGGCAAATGCTGTTTCCGGTTTCAAGGAAAGGGATCTGCCGAACGGTGGAATTATAATTACTGTATCTGTAAATTTATCATCCTGATACTCAAGGTAGTTTTCTGTGCTAAAGCGGGCATCAGGGTATAAAGCCTTCAACAAAGACAATGCGCCATGGCTTCCATTTTCTATAATTATTGTGTCATTTGATTTTCCGGAAAGAGCTGAAAACTGCGCTCCAATTGCAGTGGTCACTATTGACACGGCCTGTGCCTTTTTTCCAATGACCTGAAAAACAGGTGATAGCGCCAGAGACATACCATGAATAATTCTTCTGCTATCACTGAGCTGAGCAACCCAATCAAGCAGCAGAATAGACTCTTTTTGGGTTTCCGGAGTAATTCGAAATCCAGCGATAATTGCACAGACCTTCAGAATACCTTCGCTGTCCACATTTGTGTTTTTGATCTGATCTGTAATTCTATTCAACAATAATGCGCAATCTTCAACAGAATCACTGACAGAACTATTCCATTCTCCCAGACGGCCGTTTTTTTCGTCTGTGATACGAAGCAGAGCAATATTAGAAGCAATCTGGCCGACAAATTCCCGCTTTTTCACTGCCTGTCGCAAAAGAGAAGAAAGGTATTCAAGCACCTCCAGTGCTGGAAATGAGTGAGACTTGGTAGGCCTCAATGCACGAACAGCAACAAGCTCTTTC
The DNA here is from genome assembly GCA_964600725.1 of uncultured Desulfobacterales bacterium. Lineage (GTDB taxonomy): Bacteria > Desulfobacterota > Desulfobacteria > Desulfobacterales > CAZRLQ01 > CAZRLQ01. The sequence goes on along the minus strand of CAZRLQ010000319.1, from coordinate 2,231 downwards.
CCTTTTTCAAGTGTTTCGTAAAAAGAAAGTGTCGAGCCACCTTCCGCCACAACAAATGATACACCATCTTTAGACAATAAAGAGAGGTATCTATCTGATACAGATCCACGCTTTGGACTCACAACAACACCACGCTTGCCTGCAATTTTAAATTCCGCACCAATGGACAAGCGCCCCACACTGACATTTTTCAGCAGGGTAACTTTCAAGCCTCTTGCCTCTAGGTATTCTTGAGCTTTCATATTATCTCCGTATCACATACTCACTTTTACAATATGCAAACCAACTAATGGTTTGTCAAATATTTTTTTATCACACAATCACTTTTCCATTATTTTTTCCAGTTCCACCCTGAAAAAATCTTTTTAACCTCGCGTTTTCAGGTGATTGCATGGTGCACAAGCCAAACGGCGCGTATCAAGTCGTTCAAACCGCAACAAGATCCCCTAATTTATATTTTGATATGGTGAAACCAATGTCGTTAACTTAAGACAAGCTGTTTCCGAACAAGTCGACTAAAAAACCAAAAACTACTTGCAATTTCAATAAGTTAATGCTATGATAGCTTCATCAATTGACACGATAATCTCTGTGACTCAAAGGAGGCTGGCATGGTTCGTTTTTCCGAAAAAAATTATCAGGGTGGCCCGCAACCTGCTTGACAAAATCTGTACCAGCTTGGTTAAGCTTATACGAGAAATCATCTTTTCCCCGTCTTTTTTAGAGCGACACCGTCAGAAGAAAACGGATTTCACTCGCTCTCGCTTGCTGCCTTTTACTTCCCTGATTCTCTATCTTTGTAATTTTACAAAGAGTTCATACCAAACAGAATTAAACAAACTATTTAAAATTGTTACCGGATCCACTGTTGCAAAACAAGTCGTTTCGAAAGCTGCTCTGTGTAAGGCCAGGAAAAAACTCAAATACGAAGCCTTTGTAGATCTCAATGAGCAGACAACTGAATATTTTTACCAGCACTTCAATCCAGCAACCTGGTGTGGATTCTTTCTGAAAGCTGTTGATGGATCCACGGTCCAATTGCCAAATTTCCCTGACATCTCCGATCATTTTGGAACTTGGGGGTGCGAAATGGCGATCCTGTTCCCATGGCCAGGATCTCTCAAATGTTCGACCCACTCAACCGAATAACTACCCATGCACTTATTTCGCCAAAAGGTGTTGGCGAAAGAGAAATGGCAGCCAGGCATTTTGAAAAACTATCCCAGAGTGATTTGGTTTTATTGGATCGTGGTTATCCCGCTTTCTGGCTTTTTAAACTCATTGCTACTCGGGGCGCACATTTTTGCAGCAGAATTTCCATTAAAAAATGGAAAGTTGTTCGTAGATTCATAAACTCAGGCTCTGATGAACAGATCATCACTCTTTCAGCTCCCATCACATCAAAGAAAGATTGCCAGAAACGCCACCTGGATAGTCATCCAATGATATTACGCCTGATCCGCATCAAGTTGGATTCAGGAGAAGATGAAGTTCTCATCACATCGCTGATTGATTGCCAGCAGTACCCTTTACATCTTTTCAAAGAACTTTATCATGAGCGCTGGCCGGTTGAAGAAGACTACAAAATCATGAAGTGCCGGATCGAATTGGAAAAGTTTTCAGGACAAAGCGCGTTATCAGTTTATCAAGATTTTCATGCGAAGATTTTCTCGAAAAATGTTACATCCATGTTCGCTCTTGCTGCTCAAAAAAGAGTGAGGGAAACAACAGCCACAAGAGCGCATCGCTATAAAATCAATTTTACGCAAGCTCTATCTACAATGCGTGACACCATTGTTTTTCTGTTTCAGAAAGCCACATCAGAAGTTCAGTCAATTGTCTCCGATATACTGGAAACATTTGCCAAAGCAATTGAACCAGTAAGGCCTGGAAGGAAATATCCACGCAAGCACAAAAGGAATCAACGAAAATACAGCCTACACTATAAGCCTGTTCTTTAAGTTAACGACATTGATGGTGAAACCATAACGAGAAACGCCCCGGAAGCGTGTGGGCTCTCCGGGGCGTTGGCTGTTTTTTTACGGATTGGATGGACTCAGAAATCAGAGGCTCCGCCAGTAATCAAAGTGGAGATGGGATGAATTCCGCCATCCCGCCACGGCGTTTAACAATCATCTACTTTCCTCCATTAGCTCAGGGTTGCGCCGAGGGTGTGAATCCTCGGGTAGGTCAATACGGTTCCGGTCATTTCAGCCTTATAGCGAACCTTA
>CAZRLQ010000318.1:0-2984 GCA_964600725.1 uncultured Desulfobacterales bacterium | reverse complement strand
TGCCTGCGGCAGGCAGGTGCAGGGCAAAAGCAGCGCTTGCAGAATTTAGGTGTAATAAAAAAACCGGAATTTGATGATAGCCGAAAATATGACCAACCCCTAATTCTTTTTACAACTTCTTGGCTGAAATTTGCAGCAGCAAAAGCAGTCCGAAAACCATTTTTTTCCCTTAATAGTTATTCTCTGTTTGTACGAAAGAGGTCTGATTTATGACAAAATTGATATATACACCCAAAAGCGAAATCGAATCAAGGATAAGAAAACTTCAGGACGAGATGGCGAAATCTGAATATGATGGCGCTATTATCACCCATCATACAAATCTGTTTTACTTAAGCGGCACATCTCAAAGCGGTCATCTTTTTGTGCCTCAATGGGGTGATCCCATTCTCATGATTAGAAAAAGTTATCCCCGTGCCAAAAATGAGTCGCCGATTGAGAATATCTTTGATCTTAAGAGCATGAAAAAGATGTCGGATGTTATTAAAAGCGCCGGCTATTCAAAACTGGATAAGTTAGGACTTGAACTCGATTTAATCCCTTACAACAACTATCTTTTTTACAAAAAAATTTTCGAATCCTCAAAGATTGTTGATATATCAGGAGCTGTTAAAGCTGTAAGGCTTATAAAATCACCCTATGAGATTGATCTTTTGAGTAAAGCCTGTTCTGTGATAGATGAAGTCTTTAAGGATGTGCCGGAGATGATAAGAGATGGTATGACCGAGATAGAGCTCGCAAGTCTGTTTGAAGCGGGGATGCGAAGGCGGGGATACGGTGGATGCTGTAAGATGCGCTCATTTAATCAGGATTTTTTCTTTGGGAATGTTACATCGGGTGAAAGCGGAGCGGTAGCGACCTATTTTGACGGGCCGATTGGCGGAAGCGGACTTACACCGGCAAATAATCCCCATGGTGCGGGATGGAAGAAGATAATGAAAGATGAAGTTATTTACATAGATTATACCTGTGTTGTCAATGGTTATACAGCAGATGAGACAAGAATATTTGTCATAGGAAAACTTCCTGACAGGCTCAAAGATGCTTATGATAAAGCGCTCGCGATTCAGAAGGAATTGACGGACTTGGCAAAGCCTTCTGTTGAGTGTCAGGCGATATATGAAAGGGCCATTGAACTCGCCGCCGGGTTCGGATATGAAAATAATTTCATGGGAATGGGAGATGACAGGGTTCGGTTTATCGGACATGGCGTTGGACTTGAACTTGATGAAGCGCCTATATTGGCAAAAGGCGTAAAGATGCGGCTTGAACCCGGAATGACATTTGCCCTTGAACCAAAGTTTGTATTTCCGGAAGGTGCCATTGGTATTGAAAATACCTTTGTTATGACGGAAAATGGTGCAAAGATTTTGACCCGTGCAGATGATGCTGTGACTTCGGTATGAAATCACTTCAAGTTAAGATTAAAGACTTACAGTTGAAAAGCCCATTGATGACCGCTTCCGGTACGTCCGGGCATGGTGATGGAACCGCTGTTCTGCATAAAAGCCGACAGGTATTATCTTCACTTGGTGCATTTGTAACAAAGGGAATTACCATGGAGGCAAGAGAGGGAAATCCCGAATTCAGGATTGCAGAAACCCGTTGCGGAATCATCAATGCGATTGGGCTTCAAAATATGGGAGCTAAGTATTTTGTAGAAAAAGAACTTCCTGATTTTCTTAATATTGATTTGCCGATTATAGTCAACATAGCTGAAAAGACTGTTGAAGAATTTGGAAATCTTGTATCGTATTTGAGCAACAACGATTTAAGTCAGATCATTAAAGGAGTTGAAATTAATGTCTCATGTCCAAACGTCAAGGAAGGCGGGATGGCATTCGGTATCGATCCAGGGCAGGTTAAACGTATTGTTAAGACTGTCCGGAACAATATCGACAGTCGAATGATCGTTATCACAAAACTTACGCCAAATGTTTCGGATATAACGCAAACCGCCCGGGCGGCCATAGAAGGGGGAACTGATGCTCTTTCAATGATTAATACGCTTCGTGCGATGGTTATAGATATAAAATCCCGCAAAACTTTTCTTGGCAGCAGATCAGGAGGCCTTTCCGGGCCGGCCATAAAACCCGTTGGTATCTTTATGGTTTATGAATGTTTTCAAAAGATCCCTGAATGCAGCAGCGGCCAGATACCGATTATCGGCATCGGTGGAATTTCTACCTGGCAGGATGCACTGGAATATATAATGGCCGGAGCGACAGCGGTCGGCATAGGAACGGCCTGGCTTGTAAACCCCGGTGTTTTTATTGAGATTTATCAGGGGATTAGAAAATATCTCGTCAATAATAATGAATCGATTTCAGATCTTATAGGTATCGTTCATCAAGAGTGAAGCAAGTTTGTTAATAACCCTGGCAGGCGGCTTTACAGTGGATCGCCGCAGCCTTTAGCATAGTGTTTTCCTGTGGTGAGCGCCGATCAGCCGGCTTCAGTCGGCAGGCGCAGAAACCGGACAAAAAGGAAGTGTGCAAAGGTTTCATCGGTGCATAGAAAGCAGCCTGTATTATGCAATTGCCTTGTCGGCGCTTTTCAGAACAATTGCATCAAAATTTCAAAGCCTTAAAAATCAAACATTTACGTAATACAGAAAGTAGCTTGTCGGCGTTTATTTCTGAAGCAGTGTTTGTAACCTATTGATTTATATAGAATCAAAAATCATGCCAAATTTTGATGCAATCGTCCTGTTCAGTGCTTTTATAGTGGATTGACTTTAAGATTTTTTATGTGTTATATATAATATTTTGTATTTATGAGTCCGTTTATTTATGGTCTTTTTTATATAAAAGAACTGCTTTGGGTGCAATATATTGTAGCTGGATCTAATTTTATACACAACTAATCCGGTTCAAAAAGGTAAAACTATCTTTCATTTTTTGTTGCGCCCGCCAAGGGATGGGGGTTCGTCCGGTCTCTGCGTTATGCGAAAAAAATAATCCTTGCGGATATCAACTATATTG
>CAZRLQ010000317.1:0-3006 GCA_964600725.1 uncultured Desulfobacterales bacterium | reverse complement strand
ACCGGACGTTTTAATTATTCTTATCAACCAGCTCGCTAAAGTTAATGACATTGAATACCATCAATATTTGATGGCATAAAGTTCAATTAGTGTATGTTTAATAAATAGAATTTCCACAATAATTCGCTATAATCCTTATTTTGCCATTAAATGAGCAACGGCTTTTTCCAGCCCGTTAATTGAAAGCTCAAACATCGGGAAAATACTGCTTATTACGGAAATAGTTTGAGTATAACTCCACATACTTGAAGATACTGGATTCATCCAGACAGAATGAGGAAAAGTTTTAGCTAAGAATTTCAGATTTTCAACACTTGGGCTGCCGCTTCGTTCATACATGTAAATTGATCCATTTGCAGCCATCAGCTCATAAGGCGCCATACTGGCATCTCCAACTAAAATTAAGCGTGTTTCCGGATCAAGGCGAACAAACTCTTCTATTTTTTTAGGCTTGTGCCTTCTCCCAGGATCTTCCCAAAGAGTTCCATATATGGTATTGTGAAAAAAATAGGTCTTCAAGTCCTTAAACTGTGCCCGCGCATAATCAAAAAGTGTCTGAACAACTGCAATATAAGGATCCATTGACCATCCGCCGTTATCTATGGCTAATATAACCTTAAGACGGTCTTTTAAACTCCTTTCAAAGACAATTTCAATTTCACCACCGTTTTTCATGGTCTGGTAGATGGTGGCATCTACATTTACCTGGTCCTTAGGACCGGAAGGTCTCATGTGCCGAAGCCGCTTTAATGCCTCGCCGACCATAACTTGCGTAAGCGGTCCGTTTAAGGAGTAATCCTTGTATCTTCTTTCCATGGCGACTTTTACCGCAGATTTATTCCTTGATACGCCTCCAACGCGCATTCCTCCAGGATGATATCCGGAATGCCCTACAGGAGAGGTTCCACCCGTTCCAATCCATTTATTCCCGCCATCATGTCGCTCTGTCTGTTCTTCAAGCCGTTTTTTAAAATAATCGATCAGTTCTTCCGGCGTCAACCTGCTCAAGGCTGAATCGTCAACTCCAAGCATATCCGCAATGGCTTTGGAATCTTTCAGCCACTCTTCAAGCATGGCTTTGGCCATCTCATCAAGTTCAATCTCCTCAAATTTCGGCATTTCAGCCCCTTGGAACTGGTGGGCAAAAACCTGGTCATACAGATCAAAATACCGCTCACTTTTTACAAGAATCGCTCTGGAAGAGGTGTAAAAATCATCAAGTGAATTGACGAGCCCCTCTTTCAGAGCTTTATGAAGAGTCAGAAACGAGGTGGGTGTAACCGGAATTCCGGATTCTTTTAATTTGTAAAAAAAATCGACAAACATATCATTACCTGAAAAACCTGTTAAAATTTTTTGGTTTTGTTCAAAAAAACCTGCCGGCCGCGACCCTGCCGTGACAAACATGACGCGACAGGCAGGGCAATGGACTCTGCTCGTAAAATATCCGTGTTAAACAACAGGAAAGACGAGGTTCTCAAACAAACCTGCCCTTTACCCACAAGTATTTTATCGGTATAAAAAACAACACGTTATAAATAAAGAAGGGATACAGGCCTTAAAATAATCTTCGACGATTAACCGCATTCACGGCTGTAGTATAATCTTGACTTTTTTTAAACAGAATTCCAAGAAAAGGAATTTCGCCTTTTGCCAATTTTTTGGGCTTGAAATCAGGATCGGAATCAAGGGCCCTTATCCAATTGATAAGTTCTCTGGTAGCAGGCCGCTTTTCAATTGCATCGAGTTCCCGCAGTTTATAAAAAACAGATATGGAATTTTCCAAAAGAGAAGAATCAATATCAGGGAAATGAACCTTTATGATATTGCGCATCATTTTGGGATCAGGAAAAGCAATATGATGAAAATTGCAGCGGCCGAGAAACGGATCGGACAAATCTTTTTTTGCGTTTGAAGTAATTATAAATACAGGGCGGTGTCGGCTGCGTACCGTTTTATCAATTTCTATAATATCGAACTCCATCTGATCCAGCACATCAAGCATATCGTCCTGAAAATCAGTATCCGCCTTATCAATTTCATCGATCAGAAGAACTGTTTTTCTGTCAGAGGTAAATGCCTGTCCGATTTTACCCATTTTAATATAATCTTCGATATTGCTCACATCTCTTTTTGAATCGCCAAAACGGCTGTCATTCAGCCGGGTGAGCGTATCGTACTGATAAAGAGCTTCAACAAGTTTCATGCTCGATTTTACATTTAACACAATAAGGGGCATCTCTAAACTTTCAGCAATTGCATGGGCAAGCATTGTTTTCCCTGTACCCGGCTCTCCTTTAAGCAGAAGGGGCATTTCAAGTGATATAGATATATTTACAATCTTGGCCAGCTCTTCATCAAGCACATACCTTGTTGCTCCTGAAAATTTAGTTTTATTATTAGACATATAAAAACCTCTTGTTTAATCTTGATATTAAAAAATTTGATCCGCCTTAAAAGTCTGTCTTAACAGTCCTAAATCTTTTTTCGGGCAAGAAAAATACAGCACTTGCGCTGTTCTTTGTGCAAATTTTTTTGACCTGTCTGTATTTACCTAAGCCGTTTATCTGCCTGTATGCAGACACGAACATACAGGCACTGAGGTTAGACAAAGAGGAATCTGTCCAAAGGTCTTTTCAAGCCTGCGCAATGTGTGCATAATTTGCAATTGATTTGCAATTGATTTGAACGGCTGAAAAATCCGGCCCAATGGCAGGGACGATCCTTGTGACCGTCCTACGTCAGGGCGAATACAAGATTCGCCCCTACGGTGGCACCAATAAAATTTCGGGTCTATTTTGGCCGTCGTATGCCGGATATTTTTCGAAATTATGGACGGGGGGAAGCCAAAAAGGCAAAACTATCATTGTAATCCACAAATAACTCATTTAACCATTACATGCCAGGCTCATTCCAAAGCTAATTATGCAGGATTTAGGTATATTTAAATCTAACCTAAATCCTGCATTCAGTTTTCGCGAAATGATTATATCTGCCTCATGTTTC
>CAZRLQ010000316.1:0-3014 GCA_964600725.1 uncultured Desulfobacterales bacterium | reverse complement strand
CGCTCCCGGAGGGTAAACTATTTTCAGAAACCGCAGCCTTTATGGCCGCATCAAAGCGATGCGTGTTATGCAAGTACAACATTTCTATAATTCGCTGATATTAAAAGCATAATTTTCTTTTTGAAAATAGTTTATGCAGATTTTAGGTTTTAGGTGTCTTACGGATTTTAAGCATTTATTTGTTATGGAAGTTCAAATTGAAATCTTTAATTAAATTTATTTCTCTTTTTCTAATCTTTTTTCTGTGCGGATGTCCTGCCCAACAAAAAAAGATCGCGATTGAAAGAATCGTTCCGGTCAGAACAGGCGCCGGCATAAAGCTGACCCGGCCAGCCTTTGTTGAATCGGTTTTTATCAGACTTGGCGAAAGGGTAGTTTTTCAGCAAAGATTCAGTGAAAAGACCGGTTCTTTGCTTGTAGATTTTAACTGGGAAAAGGGAGAAACTTATACTTTTGATATAAAGACCGCAGATGGGATTCTCAGCGAAAAAACCAAACCCTTTGAAAAGCCCTTTTTTTTTGAACTGGGAAAAGACAACTTGGGAAAACCTGGGGGAGAAGTTGAGACAGCTCAAATCAATGAATGGAGTAAAAAACTTTATGAAGAGGTGGATGTTTCGGTTCAAAACAGGATCGGGATTGCAGGTTTTGATCAGACTGTAAGAGCATATGACAACATGGGAAGACTTGTCTGGAAACATAAGATTCCAGCAGGGGTGGCAAAGTGCGTCAAGTTTTCCCCTGCCGGCGCCTGCCTGCTTGCCGGCGAGGCAAGCCCGGACGGCAATATCTACTCTTTTTGCGCGGAGACGGGCAGACTTTACTGGAAATATGCGTCAGCAAAAGATTTAGGCTCAAGCAAAGGGACATACTATGGGCATCAGCCAAAGGTTTGCTCTTTTGCCATTGCCGGTGAAAGGGTTTATGCAGCCGCAACAATGACCTCAGAGGATTATATCGAAGAGGGCGGCCGCAAGGTGAAATACTGGCCCAAAAAAGGGATTATTTACGCGTTTGATCTTAAAACAGGAAAGCTTTTGTGGAGGTTTCCCGATTCCGGCCTCCTTGATACCGCTCCTCTCAGGGTATCTGCCGATGCCTTCGGGAGATATCTTCTCTTCGGCGGCTGGGGCGGTTCGGCAAACGGCCTGATCAGTCAAAAATATCCGGAAAACAGTCTTTATCTGCTTGATGCCGCAAATGGCCGGCTCCTCTGGAGCTTTCTCGTGCCGCCGGCCGAAAAGTACGGTTTTGGTTCGGCCTCTATAGGCAGCGGCTGTAATATCTCGCCGAACGGGAAATATGCGGCCTGCTGTTCAATGGACGGGAGACTTTTCCTCTTTGATATAAAAGGGCTCTCTGAAAAAAAAACGGCGCATTTAATATACGAAAAGGCGGTTTCCACGCCGCTTTCAGTGAGCGGCATACCGATTTACGCCTATGGCGGAAAGGTTTTTGTCAACAATGAAGGAGGAACGCTTCTTACAATAGGCCGGACCTATATAGCCCCGGCCGGCAAGGGGATGGCGGATGCCCCTGATGTGAAACACCCGCGCGAAAATTCACTCATCAAGCTTGATCGCTATGGAACAGTATCCTGGCTCTGGCCTGCAAAAGGTCCGATTGAAACCGTTTCCCTGAGCAAAGACGGCCGATATCTTGTTGTTGCAATGTGCCATAACTACATAACAAGATCAAAAGATATGGCCGGGATATACTGCTTTGACCTGAAGCGGCCCGGCGGGGGTCAAAACAAATTTTTGTGGTTTTACAAAATGGAAGGGATCGGAATCGCCTGCGGAATATCTCCGGACGGGAAATATATCGGAGCTATTGAAGGAATCCTGGATATGGATCCGCGGCCCGAGTATCAGGATATTCGGGGAAAACACAGGGTATTTATCTTGTTATGAATTTTTTTATCCCCTTCATTATTTTTAATTTAATCTTTGTTTATTCGGCCTTTTCAGGGGCAAAAGCTGGTCAGGATAAGATCGTTGAGATTGTAAACGAAATTCCGTACGGGATGAAAGAAGGAGGCCTGGCTGCAAGAGGCTCTCTTTTGACAGCCCTTTTGCAGGTGATAAGCTGGACTGAAGAAGATATTATAGTAGATTATGAGATCAGGATACCGAAACCCTTGCAGCCTGCAAATATTTGCAAGGATATAAAAATAAAAGAGTTAAAAGATGCGTATCTCCTGGCGGCAACCTTTAATCTGTCCACGAAATTTGACAAATGGTACCGGACAATTGAGATTCATCTGCCTTGTGATATGCCTGAAGGGGTATATAAAATCGGCTCGACGGCACAGATTGCAGGTCAGGGAATCAATTACAAAAAGTTTAAGCGGGACATCATCCTTGAAGTGGCAGACAAAGAGCGTTTAGCCCGCTGTCTAACTATAAAAAGGATAATAATACCGGTTAATCAGATGGGAGAATTAAATGAAAAAGAAAAGAGAAACTCTGTTTTAATGAATAAAAAGAGGACTCCCCTGATTTCGTTTATGCTGCCGGAAAAAGATGCCTTCGAGCCTGCCGGCTATGCGGCCGTAGAGATTGAGAACAGGGCCTGCTGCGATGCATCGATCCTGGCGACCCTGGAGATGCTCGATCCGGAGACAAAAATGCCGGTTAAAGGTTTTGAGCCGCTTCTGCCACCTGGACATGGGGGGTTGAGCCTTAAGGGGATATACCGCGCAGTAAAGATAAAAGCCAAAAGCGGCTCAAAAGTGGTCTTGCCGATCTATGCCGAAGAAGGTGTCACCCTTGCAGGCAGATACCTGGCCCGGTTCGGCCTGCGATATTTTGGCACGGATACAGCGCTCTCCTTAAAAGAAGTGGAAATAGATATTATAGCCCGGAGACTGACGCCGGTTTTCATAACCGTTTCGGCTTTTGGCTGTTCCTTTTTTGCCCTTTTATGGATGTACTGGAAGAGAAAAAATATCCTGAAGATAAAGACAAAAGACCTGATTACCATTGCCATGTTCGGGGCCTGTATCTTTGCCG
>CAZRLQ010000315.1:0-3037 GCA_964600725.1 uncultured Desulfobacterales bacterium | reverse complement strand
TGAAACATGAGGCAGATATAATCATTTCGCGAAAACTGAATGCAGGATTTAGATTCTACTATATTTTTTTCATCATCGCAATCTCATCACAGTCTGGAAACTTTACACAAAGAATACAGTCCGCCCATATTTTCAGGGGAAGTTTTGATCTGTCTATCACAACAAAGCCGAATTTTTTGAAAAATTCCGGTCTGTATGTAAGGGCAAATACTCGCGAGATCTTGAATGATTTTGCTTCGGAAAGAGTGGTTTCAACCAGTTTTGAACCGATCTTCATTCCAGCATGTTGGGAGTCAACGGCTAATGATCTGATTTCTGCAAGCTCTTCCCAGCAAAACTGCAGAGCGCAGCAGCCGATGAGCTTATTTTCTCTTTCATCTGTGAAAACCGAAAAATCCCTTACATGATCGTAAAGTTCACTTAAGGGACGTGGAAGGAGTTCGCCTTTGTTCCCATATTTCTGGAGAAGCCCGTGAATTGATATTATATCCTGGATTGTTGCCTTTCGAATCATAAAGACCTCATAGAATCTTTTTGGAACTTTTTTGTCAAATCAGCCTTCCTTAAAACCGCAGCCTTCTGTAGGGCAGACAAGATACGTTCCATCTTTTTTTGTTGATTTCTCGACTAAAAATTTTGATCCGCAGAGAGGACATTCTTTATCCACCGGTTTGTCCCAGGTTGCGAATTTACAGTCAGGAAAACGGTTGCATCCGTAAAAGATTTTGCCGCGTTTTGATCTTTTCTGGACAATGCTTCCGTCGCAACTCTGCTCTGGACATTTTATCCCTGTTTCCTGACTGGGAGCATTTATTGACTGAGTGTTTTTGCATTCAGGATAACCGCTGCAGGCAAGAAATTTTCCGTATTTCCCCTGTTTAACAACCATTGGCTTGCCGCATTTTTCACAAATTTTGTCAACAGTTTCAGCAGGAGGCGGTTCAACAGGTTTGATTTTTCCTTTCTCATCCCTGATATAATCCGTTGTATAAGTGCATTCAGGATAACCGCTGCAGGCAAGAAAGAGGCCGTTTTTGCCAACTTTGATATTGATCTGTCTATTGCACTTAGGACAGATCATATCTGTTGGAACACCGACTCTCTTTATACTGAGCATACTCTTCTCAGCGCTGTTCAGGTTTTTCTTAAATTGATCGTAAAAAGAGTTAAGAATTTTGAAAGAATCAGATTCCGAAGCTTCTACTTTGTCAAGATCATCCTCCAATTTTGCGGTAAACTCGACATCAAGCACATCAGGAAAGCTTTGGATGAGAAGGCCATTAACAATAAATCCAAGTTCACTTGGCCTGAAATATCCTTTAATAAAATCTACATAGCCTTTTTCCCTGATAGTAGAAAGTATGGTTGCATAGGTGCTGGGACGGCCGATTCCATTTTCTTCAAGTTCTTTTACCAAAGATGCTTCGGAAAACCTTGGAGGCGGTATGGTAAAATGTTGCTTTGGTTCGTATTTTTTAAGTTTCAAAGACATTCCTTCAGACAGTTCGGAAAGATTTTCTCTGTTTTCTCTGCTTTCCATCTCCTGGTCCGCAGATGTATACAAGACCATAAAACCTTGAAACTTAACGGTTGATCCGGTTGCACTAAACAGATAATGACCTGCTTTTATCGATATCGAGACCCTGTTTATCAGAGCTTGCGCCATTTGTGATGCAATAAAACGCTGCCATATAAGACGGTATAAAAGCAGTTGATCTTTGGAAAGGAATGGCTCCATTTTTTCAGGGGTATTAAAGACAGAGGTAGGGCGAATCGCTTCATGAGCATCTTGAGCCATTTTACGATTTTTGAAAAATCTGGGTTTTTCAAGGACATATTCTTTCCCAAAACGTCCGCGAATCAAATCAAGAGCTTCATAAGCCGCTTCTTGAGCTATCCTGGTAGAATCTGTCCGCATGTAAGTAATAAGTCCTACAGGTTCTTCCGGACCAAGGTCAATGCCTTCGTATAACTGTTGAGCCATAACCATTGTTTTTTTCGCCGAAAATTTAAGTTTGCGTATTGCTTCCTGCTGAAGTTTGCTTGTAGTAAAAGGAGGGAGTGGATTTTTCTTGAGGGTTTTCCTGTTGACTTTTTCCACAATCAAGTCGGTACCTGACAATTCCTTTAAGATGGTATTTGCCGTTTTTTCATTTGGAATTTTTATTTTTTTTCCATCTTTTTTAACAAGCTCAGCCTTAAACTTAAAGGGGGCGGCACTTTCGATATGAGCGGTTATCGACCAGTATTCTTCAGGTTCAAAGGCCTGTATGGCTTGCTCCCTTTCACAAATTATTCTTACCGTGACAGATTGTACCCGACCGGCGCTAAGCCCCCTTTTCACCTTTCGCCACAATAAAGGAGATATCTGGTATCCAACAAGCCGGTCTAAAATCCTGCGCGCCTGCTGGGCTTCATATTTACTCCGCTGCAGCTCTGTGGGTGATGAGATCGCTTCTTTTATGGCGTTTTTAGTCAGTTCATGAAAAAGCACCCTGTAAAATTTTCTATCTTTTTTTTTTAAAACTTCAGCAGCATGCCATGCTATAGCTTCTCCTTCCCTGTCAGGATCAGGAGCAAGAAATATATCCCTGGTATTTCCGGCAGCCTTCTTTAAAGATGTTATAACTTTCTGTTTTCCCGGAATTGTTTTGTATTCTGGTTTAAAACCATTATCAATGTCGATGCCCATCTCCTTTACAGGAAGATCCATAATGTGTCCAACAGTGGCAGCAACATTATACTTTTCGCCAAGATACTTTTTTATCGTTCTCATCTTTGCTGGTGATTCTACAACAACCAGCGGTCTATCCACCATGATTTCTTTCTCCAATTTATTGCCCCAGGGGTCTGCCGAAGACCGGCTGTTATGTTGAGTGACCTTTGCGAAACGCCTCCTTTCGCAAATTTCTAAGCCTGTCTGTGTGATGCAAATGGTCTCTTTAAAATTAGCGCACCTTCGGTGCGAACATAAGTGCCTATGAGTGAACTAAAGTATATTAAAGTGCCTAAAGTTAAGGAATGCGCCTTCGGCCTG
>CAZRLQ010000314.1:0-3042 GCA_964600725.1 uncultured Desulfobacterales bacterium | reverse complement strand
CATTTTTTATGGAAAATATTTTTGAAAAAATCATCTTGGCATTATCTCCAATTCAATGAACTTTTCAATCCGTCATTAAGGAACAACAACAACATCTCCACTTTTAAGTATAATATTCTGCCCAAGTTTTTTGCCCTTTTTCACCTGGTTATAGTTAAAGGGGATTCTAATAGTTTGATCCTGCTTCCGTCTCAGTATCAATATCTTGCTTTCGGATGCAAATGGATTCAACCCGCCTGCTTTTGACAAAATCTGCATTACGGTTGTATCAAGCCCGATTGAAAATTCACCGGGATTTTTTACTTTTCCGATTACAAATGCCTTTAAGCTGTTAATCTCCTTAAGCAAGACCGTCACCGTCGCATCGGGAACAAAATCCGATAATCTTTGCTTTACCTTGTTCCTCAAATTTCCAACCCTCATATTATTTACATTGATATCTCCTATCAGCGGGAATGAAATAATACCATCAGGGGGTACAACAACCTCTCTGCTTAGACTCTCATCCTTCCAGACAGAAATTTCGAGTAAATCTCCGGGCCCGATATAAAATGCAGCAGGCGCCGCTGAAATTGCATTTATAACGGCAAAATAAAATAGAAATATAAAACCAAATATTTTCTTTTTCATTCGTTCCTTCCTTTCTTTTATTATGAAAATTATGAATTATGAATGATAAATAGAGAAGAAATGTTAACGTTTTATAGAATGGATGACAGCGGGCTCTACCTCATTTTCATGCTTTGCTGTGCCCATCAGGGCATGGCGGTTATCGGGAATCTCAGATAATGCCAATCGGGCTTCATGATCTTGCGGCTCTAAATTCAATACTTTAATATAAAGCTGTTCGGCTAAAAGCGGTTCATTGTTTAATAAATGTGCTCTTGCAAGTTTTTTTATCATAACCGTATCTTCCGGCTCTTCAGAAAGCGCGATGCGGTATTCGGTAATGGCACTTAGATAATCCTGTCTTTTAATTAAGATATCTCCTTTCAAAGCATGAGCGATCAAATCTCCAGGATTTTCTATTAAAATCTTATTTAAAAGGTTAAGAGACTCAATATATTCTTGTTTTTCTGAAAGGATACTTGCTTTCAATAGCAAGGCTTTCAGAAATTGGGGTCCTGCGTTTACTCTTTCAACAAAGATATCCAGCACTTCTATGGCTCTATCCAAAGACTTATTTATTCGATAGTAATTAGCAAGCATTTTAAAAGCTTGGTAATTTTCAGGAAGACCATAAATGGTATTTCTCAATACTTTGATCATCGAATCGCTTTGATTTGTTTCCGAAAAAAACCTGGCTAATGCAAGCCGATATTCCTCTTTTTCCGGATGGTCAGAGATGAGTTTTTTTAGAAATTTTTCGGCTTTCTGGTTTTTCCTGGTTCGTTTATAAAAATTTAAAAGCGAAAGTATAAAATTTTCGTTTCCAGGATTGCAGGAAATCAGATGCCGATACTCTTTCTCAGCCTTGGATAATTGATTGTTGTTTTCATAAATTTCGGCGAGGATAAGGCGGCCTTGTCTGCTGCACACGTTTATTTCCAGAAGGTTGCGGAGAGTTTCAACGGCACCTTTAATATCTTGGCTTTTTAGTCTGTATTTTGACAGTATTAGATAGGATTCAGTATTTCGAGGATTTAATTGTATGAGTTTAAGCAATATCTGTTCAGCCTGCTTCCCTTTATTTATCGCCAACAGGCATTTTGCCTTTAAAAAAAGGGCGCTTTCGTGATTGGGTGATTTTGCCAGCACTTTTTCGGCCTTCTCTCTTGCCTCGGCAACTCGATTTTTCTCAAGCATCAAGCTGCCCATGGCTGCTTCTGCATCAGGATAATCAGGATTTATCTCCAGTGCTTTGGCAAGGTTTCGAAATGCCGTGTTTAGTTTTTTTTTCTTTAATGCCGCCTGACCCAGCATATAATAGGCTTTTGAAAATCGCGGATCGATCTGCAGTGCATAGTTAAACTCCCGGCTGGCTTCAGTGTATTTTCCTTTTGCAAAAAATGACTCTCCTCTTTTTATATGTCTATTTTTTAAATCTTCGGAAAATCCGCAGCCTATTAATATTAGGCAGAAAATAACCGTAAAGGCTTTGGCAAAACATTTCATGGTTGTGCCCAAAAAACTCCCTTATTTTTTTACTTTCCGATCCTCCTGATGATTTTCGCAGGGTTCCCTGCAACAATGGTGTTTGCCGGAACATCCCGAGTGATAACACTTCCTGCACCGACAATGGCATTTTCGCCGATAGTTACATCACACATAATCGTCGAACTGGAGCCGATGGATGCACTTTTTTTAACCAGGGTCGGCACTACAGACCAGTCGTCATCTGTCTTAAGACTTCCATCATCTCTTGTAGCACGGGGGAAAAGATCGTTAATGAAGGTAACATTATGACCAACAAAAACATTATCTTCAATGGTCACCCCTTCGCAAATAAACGAATGACTTGATATTTTACAGTTTTTTCCTACTTTGGCTCCTTTTTGTATCTCAACAAATGTGCCGATTTTAGTATTATCGCCAATCTCACAACCGTAAAGATTCACGAATCCGAAGATTTTTACGTTTTTCCCTATCTTTACGTCAGATGCAATTTTGTATATATTTTCATTACTTATCAATTTTGGTTTGGCCTTCCAATAACTATTTTATATTTAACTCTTTTTGGGGGCGATAGTTGCCTTTTCCATAGTATTTTATAGAACCGGCTGTAAGGCATCGGGACCATATGCTCCGGTGAACAGGATATTTTTGGAGGCGTTCTGATCCGCATCCATAATATTCCCGCAAGCGCATTTATAAATCCCGCCTTTACGGTCTGATTTACAAATGACTCCACATGAACTGCAGCGCTGACTCGTGTATTGAGGAGCGGCTTTCTTGAACGAAACCCCGATTTCTCCGCACAGCATAGATAGTTTACTGAGAACGTCCCTGTAAACCCGTCTATGTTTTACATTCTTTAAATCCTCAGCAAAAAGCTCTTTGACATTATCTGAATCTAAAGTTTTACAAGCTATGTTAATTATT
>CAZRLQ010000313.1:0-3050 GCA_964600725.1 uncultured Desulfobacterales bacterium | reverse complement strand
CGTAAAAAGTCGAAAAATCAATTTTTTGCTACAACATATTGATTAGTGAACAGATCGAGCAGCTATATGCTGTTGTCAAAATAAAATGTTGGGACTTTTTACGAGTGCATCAATTTAAGGTTAAATTTGAATAATGACGACAATATATTCCAATTATAAATTGCTGCCATTTGTCCCTGAAAGCCGTCAGATATTACCATATAGCCAGGAATTATATGACATAAAAGAAAAGGATGATTTGTCGCTGACTAAAAAGAATTATTGCAGGGAGGACTCAGGCTTAAATTATGATGCTGATTATATTGCAAAAATTTACAATTGCAGGCGCAAAATTTTATTTCTCGATATAAATCCAGTGGGTTTAATGATAGATGTATTTGCTTAATCTGTCTGTATATTCTTCTCTTTTCAGGCATCAGGAGACTGTCCGGAAATGAGAAGTTTTTCCCAAGATCAGGGAGGATGAAAATTTAATCCCGAAAATATACTTCTGCTTTGTAACCATAAAATAACGACATCTTTTTTAGGCTAATTATGCAGGATTCAGATGACAATGAAAACGAAAAACCGATAATTTTCAAAAGGAGGTTTAGTGATGCCCGAGAAAGAATCAAATGCGAATTCCGGCTTTGAAGAGGCTTTAAAGATAGGCCGTCCACCAAATGTGGTAAAGCTTTTTCCAAATTCAAGAGCATTAATAGTTAGCGGAAAATTTATAGACAGAGCCATGCTTTTAAAAGGTGGTGCCGTCGCTATGGCGGCAAACGGACGGAATATTTTTGTCATTCGCGGTGCACTTAAAGCAGCTCAGAGAGCAAATGCCGCAATTATAATAGAAATCGCTAAATCAGAAGGTGGGGCCAACGCATATTGCGCTGTAAGTTTCTGGAATATTGCCAGGCAGGTTGATGCTTTGTGCAATGAATTAGGAATTACAATTCCGGTTGCAATACATGCTGATCATTATGGAATAAAAAAGGAAGAAGATATTGAAGCGGCAAAGACAGAAATTCCAAGTTTGATTGACGCCGGTATTACTTCAATTGCAATTGATGCTTCACATCTTCCGGACGATAAAAATCTCCTTGCAAATATTTCTCTGGTTCCTTTTGTGCCAAAATGGGCCGGACTGGAGACCGAGGTTGGAGAAATAAAAGGAAAATCAGGACTTTCAACGGTTGAAGAAGCCTTGTTTCTTATACAAGGATTAAATGCTCATGATATTTTTCCTGACTGGATTGCCTTAAATAACGGAACAACCCATGGTATTGAAGAAAGCGACAAGGGGATTCAGGTCGGTCTGACAGCGGAAATTCATGAGGCATTAGCCAAATATAATATTTCGGGAGCTCAGCACGGCACATCGGGAAACAGTTCTGAAAGACTAAAAAAAATAGCCTCTGAAACAAGAACAACCAAGGCAAATGTAGCAACAGCTCTCCAGATGATTTCGTGGGGACTTGAGGTAAATGATTATGGCAACGCCATCCTTGACAATAATGGCAATTTTATTAAATTGCAAAACAGAGGCGTTACGGAAGATATGTGGGCGGAAATGGTCGCCTACGCGAATTCAAAAGGACTAAGAGGAGGTGATTATAAAAAGCTGAATCTTCCGTTTGAAAACAAACTCCTTGGACAGTCCGAAGAGATTAGAGAAAGGATGAGCCAAGGTGTTGAAGAATTTGTTTATAACATGCTTGTCAATATCCTTAATGCAAAGGATACTGCACCACTCGCCATCAAAGCAATTCTTGAAGCCGAATCTTATGATCCAGGACCAAAGGGGAGCAGAATAGAAAATCCGGATGAATGGACAGAGGAAAAAATTGTAAACAGGGCAGCATCCATTACATCTGATAAAGGAGTAAAAGGTAGTTTCGACGATTAGAATGCAAAAAAAAACTTATTGTCATTTTTGTGGATCACAACTTGTAAGAAAATTCTTTAAAGGAACTGACCGTCTTTTCTGTGAGCAATGCAAAGAAATCATCTATGAAAATCCAATACCTGCTACATGTATTGTCGCTGTTGACAGCAAAGACAGAATGGTTTTAGTTAAACGGAGTGTTGAGCCCAAAAAAGGATTTTGGTGCCTGCCGGGTGGTTTCATAGAACTTGGTGAAACACCTGAACAAGCAGCTTTGAGAGAACTGAAAGAAGAAACAGGACTTAGCGGCCGAATTAATATGCTCCTTGGTGTTACGTCGAGCTCTAATGTTCAGTATCAGACTGTACTCGTTGTAGGTTATCTTGTGACAAGTTATTCAGGAATCCTTAGAGCTGGAGATGATGCATCTGATGTGGCCTGTTTCCGCACTGATGAATTGCCGGAAATCGCATTTGACAGCCATTTGAAATTCATTAGAACATATCATGCGATTTATATCGGTTAGATATGTTTGACTCTCTTTATTTAAGAATTTCCGGCTAAAATTTTCGGCAATTCCACTGCCGGGATGAATCGCTATTTTCGAATTGAATTTTGCGGCAGCAAAAAATCGTTCAACTTAGGGTTAAGATTATTCATTATTTTACCGATACAAAGGGAGACCTTTGGAAAAGTCGCTTACGTTCAAGCCTGTTCATTTTTTGCATGTCCGCTCGCGAGAACAGGTGCAGCGCACAGACAGGCGCGGAAATTGGGCAAAATAATGCGTTTTGCTGTTTTACAAAAGCCCCAAAAGGTAAGTAAAGTACCGTATTTATATTTAAATATCATAGAAAAAAATAGTTGACAATAGAAAATAATGAGTGTCACAGGAGAATGATAAGCGCAAAAAGCTTGAAAAGGTTTTAATTAAAGGTGCTGCAGCAAAAATTGTCGTTGTAAACGAAAAACTGAACAATTAATCAAAAAGCTGTTAATTTTTTTATTGATATCCTTTGGGAACAAAAGCAATTTTCAGGCAATTTTGTAAAAGATACTCCTGCCTGCCGGCAGGCAGGCCGGCTGACAGCTGGTTATCTGCACGTATGAAACAGGCTGCTGCAAAGCAGGCTCTTTCTGCTGTTAAATCCCGGCGCAAAAAGAAACATAAGCCTGTTTT